>CAZTXH010000015.1:0-14715 GCA_964617415.1 uncultured Rikenellaceae bacterium
GCGCAGACCGGTACCCATTGAAGGATCCGAACATGAAATTAATGCTGATATTGTTATTGAATCTATTGGGCTTTATCCTTCAACATCTCATTTCGGGGAAGAAATTGATCTCAATCGCGATGATACAATAAAAGTTAGTGAAGAAACTTTACAAACTTCAGTGCCATATATTTTTGCCGGAGGCGATTCTGTTACAGGCCCTTCAACAATAATAAAAGCGGTAGGTCAGGGTAAAAGAGGAGCTTTTTATATTGACAGGTTTTTACAGGGAGAAGAACTTACAGGCATAGAATTTGAATCCAAATTACCTGCTGTAGATAAAGAGGAAGTTATTAAAAGAAAGAAATATATCAGCACTCAGCTCCCTGTTGTTAAAAAACAAAGACCTATTCAGGAAAGGATAAAAGATTTTGATGATGTTGAATTAACATTAACTGAAGAAGAAGCTCGTTATAGCGCTTCAAGATGCCTGGATTGCGGTAATTGTCGTGAATGTCATCTATGTGTGGAAGCCTGTCCGGCAGATGCAATAAACTTTTCACAGAAAAAAGAAATTTTTACTGCCAAGGTAAAATCTGTGATCCTTACCCCGGGATTTGAACTTTTTCCGCCTGAACGTAAAGAAGAATATGGCTATAATAGGTTAAAGAATGTTATACATTCTATGGAAATGGACCGGCTTCTTGCACCTACAAGACCATTCCATGATATTCTAAGACCCTTAGATGGCAAGAAACCTGATAATATAGCTTATGTATTATGTACAGGATCGAGAGACAGGTCTTTAAATAATCCCATCTGTTCTCAAATATGCTGTATGTATTCAATTAAACAAGCACAATTATTAATGGGCGCATTACCTATAGCAGATATAACGATTTATTATATAGATATAAGAGCTTTTGGCAAAGGCTTTGATGAATTTTATGAACAGGCAAAAAGTATGGGTGTAAACTTTATTAAAGGGAAAGTTGCCAAGATTACAGAAAGAGATGACCAAAGTGGGAATATTATCCTCAGATATGAAGATATTGAAAGTGGTGTAGTGAAAGAAGCTGAACACGATCTCGTGGTTTTATCCGTTGGAATACTCCCAAATAATAAAGTGAGTTCAATGTTTAAAAACGAAAAGTTGGAGTTGGATGATTTCAATTATATAAAACAAACAGATGAATTATTAAGTCCGGCAAAAACAAGTATAGAGGGAGTATTTGTTGCCGGCACTGCTTCACAGCCTATGGATATTCCCGATTCAATTCTTGCGGCAGGCGCTGCATCGTCTGAATCAGCCAGTTATATTATAAGACAATATTAAGCAAATTCAATAAA
The DNA here is from genome assembly GCA_964617415.1 of uncultured Rikenellaceae bacterium. Taxonomy (GTDB): domain Bacteria; phylum Bacteroidota; class Bacteroidia; order Bacteroidales; family VadinHA17; genus LD21. The sequence goes on from CAZTXH010000015.1 coordinate 1,330, forward strand.
AGTTTCTCAGGATGAAAAACAAAATAGGAGTATATATCTGCCACTGTGGTGGTAACATATCAGATTATGTTGATGTTGATCATGTAAGAGAAGCAGTAAAGGATGAACCTGGGGTAATTATTGCAAAAACCTTGATGTTTACATGCTCTGATTCAGCACAAAAAGAAATGAGTGAAGATATACAATCTAAAAGTCTTGATGCCCTTGTTGTAGCCTCTTGTTCACCAAAACTTCACTTATATACTTTTAGAAACGTTGCTGAAAGGTCAGGGTTAAATCCATATAATTATATTCAATGTAATATACGTGAGCAATGTTCCTGGGCTCACAGTGATAAACCTAAAGATGCAACAGAGAAAGCCATACGATTATTAAGAGCAGCAATTGGAAAAGCAAGGTATTCTGAAGCTTTAGCAGCAATTAAAATTACAGCACTAAATTCAGTATTAATCATAGGAGCTGGAGTTTCAGGAATGCGGGCAGCTATTGAACTTGCAGATATGGGAACAGAAGTTTTTTTAGTTGAAAAAAATCATTTTGTAGGTGGAAGACCCCCTCAAATGCAAGAACTATTTCAAACCGATGAAAAGGGAAAAGAAATTGTAGAAAAACTTTATAATGAAATAAAGTCAAGAGAAAAAATAAAGCTTTTTACCGGGGCAGAAATGGAAGCTATATCAGGTAGCGTTGGTAATTTTGAAGCAAAAATAAAAGTAAGACCAAGATATATCATTCCAGGTTGTGATAAAGGTAAATTAAAAGAAGCGATTACTAAGTGTACTGATGAAGTTCCTGATGAATTTAATTTTAGTTTGACAAAAAGAAAAGCTATTTATAAGAATTATGAAGGTGCACTTCCAGATATTGCTGTAATTGATAAAGATACCTTTAAGCCAGATAAAGAATTTCTTGAAACTTATAAAGATTGTATTGACCTTAATCAGAAAGAAGAGATTCTTAATCTAAAAATAGGTGCTCTCCTTCTATGTTCAGGTTTTGATCCTTATGAACCCAAAGAAGGAGAATATGGATATAAAAAAGATAAAAATGTAATAACTCTTCAGCAGTTTAAAAGGATTATTGAATTAAATAATAACGACAAATTAAAATATGAAGGAAAGGATATTATAAATATTGCATTTATATATTGTGTGGGAAGCCGGCAGATTGATGGAGAAAATAAATATTGCTCACGATTTTGTTGCACAGCTGCTATTCATACATCTCTTATTGTTAAAAAGAAATTCCAGAATATTAAAAGTTTTCATTTATTCAGAGATATTAGAACATATGGCAAACAGGAAATATTATATGATAAAGCTTGCCGTCAGGGGGATATATTCCTCAAATTTAATGAAGAGGAACCTCCAGGTGTGGAGAAAAAGGGAGAAGATACAATTATAATAATAAAAGATATACTTTCAGAAGGAGAAGAAATAGAAGTAGGTGCCGATTTAGTTGTACTTGTTACAGGTATGGTTCCCAGAAAAGATAATGAAAAGATTGCAAATATTGTAAAAGCACCTGTTGGTCGCGATAAATTTTATAATGAAGTTCATCCAAAGTTGCGACCTGTTGAAACTGTAATTGATGGAATATTTATTGCCGGTACCTGCCAGGGTCCAAAAAATATAACTGAATCAGTAAAATCTTCTCTTTCTGCCACCGCTAAAGCTCATTCTTTGATAAGCAGTGGTGAAATAGAACTTGAACCTATAATTGCAAAAATTAATAAAAATATCTGTGAATGGTGCGGTAAGTGTTTTGAAGTATGTGATTATGGTGCAATCATTAAAACTGAATATAATGGGGAAACGATTGCAACCGTAAATAAGGCAGTCTGTAAAGGAGGTGGTATTTGTATGCCGGTTTGCCCTGTCGACGCTATTGAATTAGATGGTTATACGAACCAGGAAATAGAATCTATGATTGATGCTATGACAAAGGAAATAACTATTGAGAAAGAAAAAGAAGAGATTAAAAAAGAAACGGAGAGAAAAATGAAAGAACTGCCAGAAATATGGACCAATATATTAAAGACACTTGAAACAGAACAAAAATCTATTCCACAGATTGCTGACGAACTGAATCTTCCTCAACCAGTTGTTACGTATAATATTATGACACTAGTAAAATATGGGTATATTATCCCGGGTGAAATGGATGAGATGGATGAATATTATTTATATGAATTACAAAAGTAAAATAGAAACAAATAATAAAATCAATCAATAATGTATAGAATAAATCCGGAGTTTGCATATAATCTAAAAAAATATGGGGCAGTTGATTTACATGCATGTTTTAATTGTGGGAATTGTACGGCAATATGCCCTCTTTCAGATGAAAATAACTCTTTCCCAAGAAAAATGGTAAGGACAAGTGTTTTAGGTTTAGAAGATAAGACAAAAGCTTCATTAGATCCATGGTTATGTTATTATTGTGGTGAGTGTAGTACAACATGCCCACGGGAAGCAGATCCAGGTGAGTTGATGATGTCAGTAAGAAGATGGCTTACAATAAAATATGACTGGACTGGTCTTGCTGGCATGTTCTACAAATCACTCACAGCATCGATAATTGCATTTATATTAGTTGCTATTGGTATTATTGTAGTCGGATTTGCTAAAGATTTCAACCACGAAGCCTTAATGCATTTCGGACACAACTTAGAATTTTATCTGATCTTAGCTGTTTTTACATTGATATTAGTACCCAACATCCTGCGAATGTTTTATTTCACTGTAATAAAAGCCAAAATAAAAGCTCCTTTTAGCTCTTATATTGCAGCGATTGGAAGTCTTATAGTAAATATGTTCACACAAATAAAAACATTAAAATGCGATAAACAAACAGTCCGGTGGCTTGAACATTTTCTGGTTGTTCTGGGATATTTAGGTCTACTTGTAATAACTGTGTATCTGAATTGGTTTTCTACAGAAAACCAGGCAATTATTTATCTGGGATATATAACAGGCTGCGTTGTATTTGTTTTTACATTCCTTCTTATTATTTCCCGTTTAAATAAAACCAGAGAACTTAACAAATATTCCCATCAAACAGACTGGTTTTTTGTCATCTGGCTGTTTTTAATGGGATTAACGGCATTTCTGGTACGTCTTTTTATTGATATTGATCTGATAAACAACCATTTCTGGTTATATATGATTCATTTAATTGTACTTTCTCAATGGGGAATATTGATTGTTCCATTTGGAAAGTGGACTCATTTTCTTTATCGTTCGTTTGCTACGTATTTTGGAGACTTAAAAAAGGCAGGACTTAAACAGTAAAAAATAAAATATTTTGAAGGATAAAAGCATAGAAGAAAAAAGAATTTGTTTGATATTTTTATTTATTTAGGTTCGAATTTTTCTGATATTTTTAACATTCTTCTGATTGGAATTTCCGCTTTTTTTCTCAATTTTTCATCTAAAGTAATTTCCGGCATTTCATATTTCAGGCATACATATATTTTTTCCAGTGTATGCAGTTTCATATATGCACAATCACTACATCCACAGGTTACATCTTTAGGTGGTGCCGGAATAAATGTTTTTAAGGGATTCTTTTTTCTCATCTGATGAAGTATTCCTGATTCGGTTGCTACTATATATTTATTGCTGTTATCGTTCATTGTATATTTCAATAATGCTGAGGTTGAACCAATATAATCTGCAATAATTAATATTGGTTTCTGACACTCAGGGTGTGCGATGATTTTCGCCTCGGGATTTTCTTTTTTCAATTCCATTATTTTCTCCAATGAAAATTCCTCGTGAACATGACACGCTCCATCCCATAACACCATTTCCCTGCCTGTAATACTATTCAGGTAATTACCCAGATTCTTGTCAGGAGCAAAGATAATTTTCTGATCCTTTGGCAGACTCTCGATTATTTTAATTGCATTTGTTGAGGTACATGCTATATCGGTTAGTGCCTTAACTTGAGCAGTAGTATTAACATACGAAACAACAATATGATCCGGGTATTTCTTTTTAAAAACTTTAAAACTTTCGGCAGGACATGATTCAGCCAGTGAGCAGCCTGCATTTAAGTCGGGTATTAAAACCTTTTTATCAGGTGATAATATTTTAGCGGTTTCGGCCATAAAATGAACACCAGCAAATACTATTATTTTAGCTTTTGTTTTTGCGGCTTCCTGTGATAAACCAAGGCTATCGCCAGTATAATCTGCAATATCCTGAATTGATGGCACCTGGTAGTAATGGCTTAGTATAATTGCATCTTTTTCTTTCCTTAATCTGTTTATTTCAGATACCAGATCTATACTTTCTTCGATTTTTATATCAATGTATCCTTTATTTTCTATATCGCTAATGTCAATATCCATTTATTTCTGGTTATATGATTTTATAAAGTAATAATAGTACAAAATAAAACACCAATAACACCAATAACAAATATTATCAATATAACAGGCATTTCTTAAAAGTTATGCAGGTATTTAAAATCTTCCAAGTTAATAATTCTAATCACTGGATTAGCTACAAAATCGCTGCCTTGTTATGAGCAGGATATGGTGTTTCCCATCTTGAAATAGCCGGGTTTGTTAAATTTGTCAGCCTCAGCTTATCTCCAGAAAATTCTGAACCTGTAAAGAATGTTCCGACTGCCGAATCGATTAAAATTGTAACCAAAAGACTATTAATCAGTAAAAATGAGAACAGAATCTCCGGGTGTTTTTGCAGGCGGAGACTTTATAGCTAAGAAATACAGGCAGATAACAACTGCAGTTGCAGACAGAACTATTGCAGCTTTAAGTACAATGGAATATCTTTGTATAATATATATCTTATTGTATGGCAATGCTTATCTTGCCAATAAGTGGTTTTTGTGCAATAATTGCAATGCAAGGTATGAATTTAAGGAAGAAATAATTGATAAGAATTGCCCTGTATGCGGAAGTGAAATGATACGGGAAGAGTTCTTAAAAGGTCCAAAATAATAATAAATGACAAATAAGGTAATTAATTTAATAAAAAAATGGCCCTTACAAAACCTTTTGATGAACACCTGGATGAATATGAACAATGGTTTTCTGATAATCATTATGCCTTTGAATCGGAACTTGAAGGCATTCGCAGAATAATACCTGAAACAGGAAAAGGTATAGAGATCGGAATAGGCAGTGGGATATTTGCTGCTCCCCTTGACATTAAAGAAGGTGTGGAACCATCAGAAGCAATGAGGGTAAAAGCTGCAGAAAGAGGATTGCATGTAATTGATGGTGTTGCAGAGAATCTTCCTCTTCAGGATAAAACTTATGATTTTGCCCTTATGGTTACAACTATCTGTTATGTTGACAATATCAACAAATCTTTTGCTGAAGCCCACAGGATACTGAAAGAAAATGGAATTCTGATTATAGGCTTTGTAGACAAGGAGAGCCCTGTTGGTAAATTATATCTTAGTTACAAGAATAAAAGTGTTTTTTATAAAGATGCCCGGTTTTACAGCACTGAAGAAGTTTACAGACTTTTGAGGGAGAATAATTTCACAATTAGCAACACCTGCCAAACAGTTTTTGGAATGCCGAATGAGATAAATGAAATTCAGGAGCCTGAAAACGGATATGGTAAAGGGAGTTTTATTGTGATAAAGGCAAAAAAAATTAAATGAACGAATGTTCATAAATCCCATAGTTAATATATGCTCCTAATAAATAAGTGATTAAATTTGCAGGTAACTGATAAATTATATTTAAAGGAACTGTTAAATTGCCGTTATGCCTAATAGAAGAAGATTTAGACATATAAAAATGCCTCCGTCAATGGAGGGATATAAGCCTTTTGGGATCCCATTAAGGGAACTGGAATCAGTAGATTTGCTATTTGAAGAATATGAGGCTTTAAGACTTGCGGATTATGAGAATCTGACACAGGAAGAGGCAGCAAAAATTATGAACATTTCCCGACCGACATTTACACGTCTTTATGACAAAGCTCGCAAGAATATTGCAAAAGCCTTTGTTGAAGGAAAAGCAATAATCATTCGGGGAGGAACCTATATTACTGATAATTATTGGTATAAGTGTAGTGATTGTAATAAAATTACTGTTACAGATAAACCGATAACTAATTGTAGTGAATGCAATTCAGATAATATAACTCAAATTAATAATCGACTTATGAGTGATAAGTTTTAATTCTGGTCTATTATGGTAAAAGACAAAGTGACAGTAAAATGGCTTGGTAATATGGCCTTTGAAGGTGAGGTGAGCGGTCATAAGATTACAATTGATGCTGAATCCCATGTGGGTGGTGAAGATAAAGGAGCCAGGCCAAAGCCATTAATGCTCCCGGCTCTCGGGGGATGCACGGGAATGGACGTGATCTCTATTCTGAGAAAAATGAGAGTTGATGTAACGGGCCTTAACGTTGTTGTAGACGCTGAAATTACTAAAGAACATCCCAAGTATTATCATACTATGCATGTGGTATATGAATTTACAGGAAATGATCTTCCCCTTGAGAAACTCCGGAAAGCTGTCAAGTTATCAGAGGAAAGATATTGTGGTGTTAGTATTGTTTACAGGGAAGCTGTTAAGATGACATCACAGATAAAAATCATTGAAAATCGTAGCTGAGTCAATAGAAAAAGAACCGGGACTGACTAATCTAGATGGCTAATAGGAAGAATAATCGTGCATGAGATTGATATATTACGGAAAGAGGTATTGAGCTGTACAAAATGTGAATTATCCGGTACAAGAAACCATGTTATTTTTGGAGAAGGTAACACTAATGCAGAAATACTTCTGATAGGTGAGGCTCCGGGGAGGGATGAGGATATTCAGGGCAGGCCTTTTGTTGGTAAATCGGGTCAGCTGCTCGATAAAATATTGGCAGCATGTGGCTTTACACGGGAAAAACATGTCTTTATCAGTAATATAGTTAAATGCAGGCCGCCAAATAACAGGGTTCCCAATCCAAACGAAGCTGCAACTTGTCTGCAATGGCTCTTAAAACAGATTGAACTGATAGATCCAAAGATCATTATCTTGCTGGGGGCAACAGCATTAAAATATATACTCGGGAACGAACACAGGATAATACGTGATCATGGTAACTGGTTTACCTGGGAAAACAGACTTGTAATGCCCGTTTATCACCCTTCAGCTTTACTAAGGGATACTTCTATTAAAAGCCCTGAATGGGAAGACTTTAAGAAAATCGTATATAAATACCGTGACCTGATAGACCCGAATCATTATTCACCTCATATTTAAAAATTGCAAGACAAGTATTAAATGAGAGAATGAATAATGATTGTTAATTCAGGGTCTATAAACTTTATAGTTTTTGTGCATAATAAATCTCTTATATGTTTATGATTCTTCCTACACCACCTTCACAATATTTTTCGGGATACAAGTTTTTGATTTCTGCTTTGTGCATAGTACAATGAGTAGAGCAGATCAAATCGAGAGTTTTAAATAATTCATATTCATTGAATCCGTGTAATCCTCCAATAATGCCATATATATTCCCAAATTTTGAAGCGGTATCCAGAATAGTCTTCATTTCTGGATGTTAACATCCTGAATTGATAAGGGATCTATTCTAAGTTTTTCCATGTTTTCAAGAAGAATATTACCATTGGCTCCGGTATCTTAAAGGATTGTCTTATTATATGTCTCTACCAAACACGAGAATCCCCAATCAGATTTAAGATCATTTTTAAAGGCCGTATTATCATAGAGAATTGTTATTTTCATTTTTGTTTCGCATTAATATTTCCATCATTAAACCATTAATATTTTATAATCAGTCACTAACAGATTTATATATAATAAGATCATTCTTTTTAATTTAATGTTTCATCTATGCTTCCATCAGGTAACATGTTGTCAGGATGAGGTTGTCCTGATTCTTCCATATCGTATCTGATACAACTATCCCAATCACCTTTACAATACACGTCAATCCATTTTTTATCAAGTCTGCCTTGTTTATAATATGTTTTCATAGGACAAAGCTGATACCATTTACATTCTTTGAACATAATTATGTTTTTTGTAGTAGCTGCTTAAGCTTATTTGTCATCATTCTGTGTCTTATTTAAAACGAACACTCGCAGATCATCCATTTCGAAACCGAATCTTTTCCTTAGTCTTCCAAGACGTTCATATGCATAATCACTCGGAACATCTATTGCTGCTGCCAGTTCTTCAATACTGATATTATATCTGGCAGCAACCTCATACAGTGTCATGATCCCGTCTATATCAACCTGGTTATGAAGATGAACGTCAACGACTTCAGTTTTTTTTATTCCCTTTTGTACCACAGATTCTTCCGGTTCTTCTGTTTCAGGTGTTATGGATACTTCTTGGGGGATACTGGATTCTTCATTTCTAAGTTCAATACGCCTCGAATGAGTACCTGTACCTCTTTCTCCTGTGACCCTGTTCCGATGAAGTGTCCTTTGATGTTCGGCAACTTCAGGGTTTACTAAAACCGGAACAAGTACAAGCGATATACCCAGGATAGTTACAATCAGAGTTATGATCCTTCGAATAGCCTTGCCGGGGACCATTCTTTTGAAAATGGATACTATTGATCTCCAATGAAATATTATATGGAATATCAATAAGATTACCCACGAAAGGGCAAGGTATAAATGAATTGCGCCCCATTGATGCCGGTCAAGTCCCCAGAAGAATAAATCTATATCTGTCCCATATATTTCATTTATTTTATAACCGGGAAGAAGTACAAACTTCATCAGAAATCCAAGGCCTGCAACAGACATAAAAACTAGAAACATCAAGGTGTCAATCACCAGATTCAATTTTGGTTTTATTTTGCTCCAGTTATTCATATTAGGTGTGATTTAATTTTTAAACTAAATTTAGCGGTAAATTTAAACGAACTATTGTTCATTTGAAAATTATTTAGACTAAATTTAAATAAAAGCAGCTATGCAAATATCAGTACTGACAGATAATCTTGCAGGATTCTTTACTTTGGCGGAACATGGCCTGTCGTACCTTATTGAGTACGATAATCTGCGAATACTTTTTGATACGGGCCAGAGCGACATGTTCCTAAAAAATGTAAGAGATATGAATGTCGATTTGGATAATAATAAATATGATAGTCTTAAGTCATGGTCATTTTGATCACGGTAACGGACTGGAATTTCTTTCCAGGATGACCCTTATATGTCATCCGGGATGTTTTTTGAAACGTTATCGTAAACGTGATCATACATATTTTGGCACGGATTGCAAATCCGCGCCAGCGGACTAAAATATTTTAAAAATTCAAACAATATGAACATATGTTCATTATATTTTGTATATTTGCTATGTGAAACCTAAAAACAAATTGAAGGGAGTTGAAGTGGATTGAAGAGAGTTGAAAAATGTTTGTTATTTATCAGATCGCACTATATGAAATATATGTTTAACCAAAATAAATTTACAAATTATGCCAAGAGGAGACAGAACTGGACCATCGGGACAGGGTCCCGGAACAGGAAGAGCATTCGGATACTGTTATGGATTTGATTTACCGGGATATACGAAAGGTCCCGGAAGAGGAATGGGTAGTGGATTCGGATTAGGAAGAGGTATGAGACGTGGAAGAGGATTTAGAATGGGATGGGGTTATGGTGTTCCCTATCAGGGATTTACCAGTGGTTATACTGGGATGTCCCCAATGAGCAAGGAAGATGAAATAAGACTTCTTAAATCTGAAGCTGATGCGCTGAAACGTTCCCAGAAAGACATAGAGAAAAGACTCAGTGAACTGGAAAAAGAAGAATAATCCTATTCTACATCTTTCGGGATTTTTTGACCCGGAAATTATATTATAAATCAAAATGATCTAGGGAGAGGATTATTATATCTTTATCTTAATACCTCCGAAAATAGTTATTCCGGGCATCGTATAATAAATATTATTCACGTATTCCTGATCAAGGATATTATCGGCCCGGATAAATAATTCCGCGAAATTCAGAATCCTGTAAGCTATTTTTGCATTTAAAAGCGTGTAGGTTTCAAAAGAAGTATCTGATACCGAAGGATCACTGTCAAGGTTGTTTATATGTTGTATATTTACTGAAGCGCGTAATTTTTTCCAATTGTATGTACAACCGGTATAGAGATTATGTTGGGGAGTAGCATATACAGGATTCTCCATGTGTGTATAAGAATATGTAATGTTAACTGCCAAATTTTCTGTGGGATTTGCTATAGCAGCGAATTCAATACCTTTATTTATTACTTCTCCTGCATTTTGTAATCCCTCTGATGGTACCGTCACTATCATGTTATCTCCTTTTACTATAAAGCCTGTCAGTTCAATATTAATCTTATTATTCCACAGGCTTTGCAAAACACTTGTTTCATAATTCATTAAAGATTCAGGATTGAGGTTTGAGTTATGATTCCAGATGAAAAGTTCCCTGATTGTAGGACTTCGGAAACCTTTTGATACCGAGGCTTTCCATGTAGTGTTCTTAAATATTTTCAGAGCTAGTCCGCCGGCAGGAATCCATTCTGTTCCGTATACTTTATGTTGTTGTAAACGTAATCCGGCATTAAGTGTCAGTTTATGAAAAAGTTGCTGTTGAATGAATCCGTATATACCCGCATCATAAATGGTCGTATCAATAATGAAAGTCTCATAGGTTTCATTTTCAGCATTACCTCCGTAAATAAGATAATCTGCTCCGATTGTTATATTATTACCTTTAAATAATTTAACACTTTCGAACAAATTGATTCCGTAATTTTTATCGTGAGAATGAAACCCATCAGAAATTATATGTTCTCCGAAATTATAGAATAATTTGACTGTTCCCGAATTCTTTTCATAACTGTTATTCAGAGTCATAGCCCAGTATCCCCTGGTAACATCAAGGTTACATCCGGGTACTGCATTTACAGTATCGGGTCCGGGATCTGTTGTATTAAAGTGGGCAAGACTGAAATCAGTAGATAATTCCATATTATTATTGAGTTCATAACCCAGCTTAACATATCCGTTTGTCATGTTAAATTCCGAATTATCACGATGCCCGTCAGTCCGATCGTGGTTAATTGATGCAAAAACACTGAGTTTATCTTTTTTATAACCTCCCGATGCCATGTATTTCTGAGTATTGAATGAGCCGTACATGAGATGGGAGTTACCATGCAGGCCGTTTTCTGTCTGTTTTTTTGTAATTATATTAATAACTCCTCCCATTGCATTTGAACCATACAGTATTGATGCCGGGCCACGGATAACTTCAACTTTTTCCACATCCGAGGCTACGTAAGAGTCGGGAAGCGGATGACCGAAAATACCCATGAACTGGGGATGTCCGTCAATCAGCATAAGGACACCTGTTGTGGGACTGCCGCCAATCCCCCTTATTGATACCTGTCCTGCCGCACCTGTAGATACTCCAAAACCGAGAATTCCCCTTTCAGTAACGAATAATCCGGGAACGTATCCGTTCAAAGCAGGTAACAGGTTTGTTTCATTACTCTCGGTAATCTGAAGTCTGTTAACTACTGATACTGCCAAAGGTACGTTATGTCTGTTGACTTTAACGGTTGTCCCGGTAATAACAACCTCATCGAGGTTAATAGTATCCTGCAGTTTTGATTGAATATTTTCCTGTGAAAAAGAAGATAGTGATACTGATAAAACAATAATAACTGTAAATAGTCTGGTTTTCATCTTTTCAAGAATTATAATAATACGAATTTAATAAAAGGTGTTACCACCCATGAAAAAAATTAATCTGTTTTACTCATAATAAGTTTCCCGTGTTTTATCCCTTTTATGGCTATCAGCTTATCCGATAATTCCGTAAGAATTTTGGCTTTCCCTTTCACAGCTATGATTTCCAGGCACATATCATGGTTTAAATGAAAATGCAGGGATGACAGGATCACTTCGAAATAATCATGCTGAATCTGGTTTAATTTTGTCAGAATCTCTTTCTTATGATGGTTATAAATCATAACAATTGCACCGGCAACAATATTATTACAAAACCATTTTTTTTCAACTATGTTTTTTTCAATGAGGTGTCTCATTGCCTGTGACCTGTTTGGAAAATTATTTTTCGCAACATACAGATCCAAAGCTTTGAGTAACTCGTCTTCAAGGCTTATACTGAAACGTGAAACGGGCATAGTAACACATTATTGTGTAAAAGTAATATTTTTATTCTGTTTTATTAAGAATCTGTTCTGCTATGTCTTCAAATGCTTTGACGACAGATTTATTCTTCTGGTTGAAGACGCTTAATCCTTTTTCAGCTGCTTCACCTACTTCCAGTACAAGGGGTATCTGGCCAAGCAATGCTGTATCAAACTCTTTTGCCATTTTACGCCCACCCCCTTTACCAAATACATAGTATATCTCATCGGGGTGTTTCTCCGGAGTGAACCATGACATGTTTTCAATTATTCCCAGTATAGGTGTCTTTAAATCGGGATTTGTGAACATTGAAGCAGCTTTTCGAGCGTCATTAAGAGATAGCTCCTGGGGTGTTGTTACTATCAGGGCACCTGTTAGAATAAGTCTCTGGGCCGTCGTGAGTTGTATGTCACTTGTTCCCGGCGGAAAGTCAATAATCATATAATCGATTTCACCCCACTGGGTATCTTCAAAAAGTTGTGTTATTGCTTTTCCGGCTAGCGGGCCGCGCCATATAAGAGGCTGTTTTGGATTTATAAAAAAGCCAATTGAAATAATACTAACTCCGTATTTCTTGATCGGGAAGAAAATTTCTTTATCACCCAAAGCCGATATTTCCGGTTTAACATCTTCAATGCCAAACATCCTGGGTATTGATGGTCCGAAAATATCTGCATCAACAAGAGCACTATTCAGACCATTCCTTGCAAGTGCAATTGCCAGGTTGGCAGCAACAGTTGATTTACCAACTCCACCTTTTCCTGATGCAATGGCTATAATGTTCTTAACTCCCTCCATGGGAAGTTTTTCAAACAATTTATTTTTATTCGTATTCATAATTTATTGTTTAATATATTATTCCAAATTCTTTTTATTTCCTTGTTAACGTTATTATCAGGCTTATGTTCGTTTATACTTTTACCTTTTACCATTGATGCAACCATTTCAGGTTCGAATTGCAATGTCCCTGCTACCTGAAAATTATTATCAGCACACCATTTTTTTATCTGCTCTGTAAGTGAAGGATTCAGATCCCATTTATTTATTATTACTGATGGTTTAAGACCAGATTTAATAACAATACCTGTTGCCCTCTGCAGATCGTGAAGGCTGGAAATTGTAGGTTCTGTTACAATAATGACCCTATTGACTCCTGTTATTGTTGATATAGCCGGGCATCCGATACCGGGAGGACCATCCAGGATAATAG
>CAZTXH010000016.1:0-14586 GCA_964617415.1 uncultured Rikenellaceae bacterium
CGTTTATCATCATAGGCATAAGGAGCATAAGGAGTTCCTCAGCGTCATTCTCAGTAACTGCCGGCAGGAACAGTCCTGCACGTGTCGGATCGGCAAGTTCAATCATAACATCCTGGGAAACTATATTTGCCAAAATCTCAAGAAGAAATACCGATTTAAAACCAATCTCTATCTCATCTCCCTCGTACTGACATTTGATCCTTTCATAAGCTGATATCGAGAAATCTATATCCTGAGCAGATACTGTAACCTGGTTCCCTTTAAGCTGAAGTTTTACCAGGTTGCTTGCCTGATTCGAAAATACTGATACTCTCTTTAGTGTATTGAAAAACTCAACCCTGTCAATGGTTATTTTCCGGGGATTATTCTTCGGAATAACAGAATTATAATTCGGATAATTACCTTCAACAAGCCGGCAGACTACTTTGTAATCATTCAGGTTGAAAAATGCATTTTTATCGTCAAATTCAACAGTAAAAGGTCCCTCTTCCCTTGGTAAAATATTTTTCAGGAGAGAAGCAGGTTTCTTGGGTAGAATAAACGAGGCATTATCATCAGCTTTTGCGTCAGTTCTCTGGTATCTTACCAGCTTATGTGCATCAGATGCAACAAATGTTATTTTGTCAGTAGAAGCCTCAATGAATATCCCTCCCATAACCGGTCGAAGCTCATCATCAGCTGTAGCAAAAAGTGTTTTGCTTATCCCTGCCAGCATTGTCTCGGCAACTATTGTAAAAGTAAATTGCTTGTCCTTTTTAATTGCAGGTAATGCCGGGAAATCAACACCATTTTGTCCGCCTATATTGAATTTACCATTCTCGGAACTTATGACAACAGCAAGTGTGTCAGGATTAATATCGAAAGTGAGGGGCTGTGCAGAAAACTCTTTCAGCGTGTCAAGTAAAATTCGTGCTGGTAATGCTATTGTACCATCACCCTGTGTATTCTCAAGTTTCATCCTCGTAATGAGTGTTGACTCCAGATCGGAGGCAGTTATCTCAAGATCGTTACCTGTAAGATTGAACAGGAAATTATCAAGAATCGGAAGAGTATTTTTTGCACTTATTACCCTGCTGATGGCCTGAAGATGACCAAGAAGTTCAGTGCTGGACACTACAAATTTCATAATGATACCGGTTTAAAATGACTTTTTAGAATTTAATTAATTTTATATTACTCAAAATGAATAAATTGAGGGAATATAATAATTCAATTCCCATTTATCAATATTACGAAAAAAAAATATTCTCTCAAACAAAAAAAATGATCTTAAGAATTACAGCATAATGACTACAGGAATAAAGTGGTCAGTAGAATTTAATTTTACCACAAAGTGACACCAAGGTTATCACGAAGGGACACAAAGGATTATTATATAAAATCTTACTATTTACAGAAATAGGATATCTTCTTTAAAAGTGGGTCGATATCAAAATACCTAACAATAATGAATTCATCTTTTTTATCTGTTATACCCCAGAGCCTGTCAGTGTCTGTGATTCCTTTATCAGCATCATACCGTTCCCACAGAGTAAGTATCTTTTCTTCGCCGGTAGCTTTGTGAACCTTGATTCTGTAAAGTGGGTTACGTGCCAAAATATCTTCTTTACTCTCATCTGTCAGCTCAGAAGCCCACTCCTCAAAAGGCACCCATGTGAAATAAGAAATATAACGTTTTACTTTTACTGTATCCCACCCTGTTAAACATTTTGTTGAATCAACAAGTGTGAACATGCCTTCATTCATTTTAATAATGAATGAGGATGACGGTTCAGAATAATTTTCAATGGTCACTAATGATATCTCCGAAGGAAGAAGATTAAATATATTATAAGGTTGCCAGTAATTTTCATCAACTGTGAATTGAGAACCTATATCCCCCTCATAACCCGGCACATATACTATAAATGGCTTTGTCCGTGACTTCTTCTTCATAATATTCCCATATATATTTGATCCTGTTCTGTATACAATAAATGAGTTAAGAACTCTTTTACCTTCAAAGACCTTTACTTTCACAGGTTCAATATCGTTTCCGGTTATCTCTCTTTCGAATAATTCCGGAGAAACAGGAGATTTGATCTCCATTTCCGTTAATATTCTTAACAGAAAGAGTATTTCACTCTTCCTTGTATCCATCTTACCTTCTACTCTCCATTCATCCTCTGATTTTGACAATACAAGACTCTTTTCAGCCCGAATCATCTCAATTCGTGATATCTCCTTTTTCGGCACTGATGCAAAGTAACCTTGCCTCTTTCCATAAGGTGATCTGTCCCTCACCAGGATTATAATAATCAGGAGAACTATCAACACTCCTGATATAATTGTATTTCTGAGTACTATATTACTCATTATCAATCTTTTGTAAACATATATCTCCTAATCACGCCATAGATTATTCCAGCAATAATCACAATTAAAACAGGTCCTGCAATGTTAATGAGCTGCCAAAAAAATCTCTCATCCCTTATTCTTTGTTTATCAAGGAGTCTTATTTTTATTTCACGTGATCTGAGTTCTAACAGTCCTTTATCATCAACCAGGTAATTCATGCAATTGATCAGAAAATCCCTGTTCCCAAACATCTCTCCTGTGTATCTGTCCTGGCCAAGTCTCCTGCTAACATCGTTTCTGATCATATCTCCATCTGCAACCACTATCATTTTTGTTTCCACACTTTCATCCCTGGGTCTGAAATTTTTATCTTCCACCAGACTTGAAGTCATTCGATTCCTGAAGGCTGAAGGAAATATTCCTTCAAGCAGAACAGCTACTGCAAGGTTTGATTTATTAAACATATTTTTATCGGGCAACTCCTCTGCTTCTTTAAGTCTTATCAGAAGCGGAGGTGAGAAAGTTCTTGAATATTCAGATGTGGAAAGGAGGATTGTTTTCCTGATTGCAGGATCGAGCCCGACAGTATCAATAGTATTAACGAACTCTCCTTTTACCCTGTTAAGGTTACGTGTTATCGGATGGTCAGTATTTGTATACAATCTGGGGTAATAGATCCATGGAGCAGGAACAATTTGCTTCTGTTCGGCCCCTATTGTCACTGACAACCGGATCATGATACAATCCAAATCCTGTACTATTTCCGGATTTACCCTTGCACCATATCTGAACAGCTGATCTTCAATGTTGAGAGGATTGTATAGTCCAACGGTTTTACCATAGGTAAGTGAATCGGAGTTTACTGCTACTTCTTCGAGTAGCCAGAGCACTTTACCACCATTCATTATATATTGGTCAAGTACCAGTTTATCCGATTCGCTGAATTCCTTAACCGGATCGGCTACTATGACTGCTGCATAATCGTCAAGGATTCCCGGTTTTCCTCCTACCGAACCTCTGTCAACGGTAAAAAATTTTGCCAGGTGAATTGTAATATCCGCTACTTCTATCTCTTTCAGTTCACCCTGTCCTTCGAGAAAAGCAATTTTATAAATAGTGTCGGAACTTACTGTTGCTATAGTCTGGATCATCTCATATTCAAGTCCCTCCATGGAATGCAGGATATTTTGTTCATATGAGACTGACTGATTGTTTTTCAAGAAATTAACTGGCACTTCAATACCATCATAATTAATTATCATGCCCGGAAATATCAACTTTTGAGTTTTGCCTCCTTCCTCATCTCCTGCCTGTATATTAACCGGATTGAGACCTTTATTGTACAGGGCCGTGAACATTGCATCTCTCTGTTCTGCATCTTTATTTGCTGCCGGATTGATAAATGTATAACGGACATGTCTGCCGGAGGCTATCCTGAACTCATCGAGCATCTCTTTTACCGATCTCCTGAGCCGTTTCAATGGTATAGGCATTTCTCCATCCAGGAAAACTTCAATATATATATCCTTCTGTATACCCCCAAGTATTTGTAATGTTGGTTGAGCCAGTGTATATCTTTTATCCCCGGTAAGATCGATACGTACTCTGATCAGGGATAATAAAGATGCAATAAGTACTATCCCGGCAACCGATATTAGTAATTGCAGCCAGCTTTTCAGTCTCAGATTTCCATTATCGTTGTTTCCTGCCATTTAATTCTTTTTCTTCCATTTACGTGATAACAGAACCATTCTTGTTGTCTCATTGAAGATAAAGGCAACAGCAATAAAATAAACCGCATCCCTGATATCTATTACACCTCTGCTTATCGATTTATAGTGTTCGTTGATGCCCAGATTAATAACAAACTCATCAATTTTCTTAAGTCCTGGCAGATATGCTATAGAATCGAATCCCATAAAAAGTACAAAACAGATAAGTACTGCGATGATAAATGCAATAACCTGATTATCTGTTAATGACGAAGCAAACAACCCGGCAGCTGCATAGATGGCAGCAAGAAAAAAGAGCCCGATAAATGCACCCCATGTGCCACCCTGATCGAGATTTCCCGGTGTCTCTCCGAGTATATAAACCGATAGATAGAATATCAGGCATGGCAGAAGAGCAAGAAGCACCAAGACTACCGATGCCAGATATTTTCCCCATATTATTGCTCTTTCTGTCACAGGTTTTATATAAAGAAGTTCTATAGTACCCAGACGTTTTTCTTCTGCTATCATCCTCATTGTAACTGCCGGTACCAGGAAGAGAAAGACCCATGGTGAAAGAAAAAAGAGAGTATCGAGACCTGCATAGCCACTATCGAGGATATTCCATTCACCGGGGAATACCCACATAAAAAGTGAGTTTACAAGAAGAAAGACAATGATTACAATATAACCTGTGAGGCTGTTGAAGAATCCGCTTATCTCTTTCCTGAAGATGGCAAACATAACAAAGGTTAATTGGCAAAAATAAAAAATATATCGTTAGCAAGATAACAACCCCGGTCCGCTCTGCGGGACTGCCCCCTTCAGGGGGCTTGGGGGGTTACATTTTTTATATCAGTAATCCACACCCCGGTATAATAGAAATTAATAATCTGCCTGTAATCAAAACCCTTTTGTGCCATCACCATAGCCCCCTCCTGACAGAGACCTACACCATGTCCATAACCTCTGCCATTAAAAATTACGGAATCTCCCTGAACCGAGAGGGAGAAGAATGCAGATCTCAGGTTATGGTCAGTTCTGATCTGCCTAAGGGGTATTGAGAAACTATCGGCTTTATATTCTTTCTGCCTGGTAATCTGTGAAAAATTCAATGATGAGTGGTCTTTTTTATCTTTATCATATCCCATTCTTTGAAGATAATCTGTCCATTCCTTTAGGCTTATACTTTTCTGCCATCTGGCATTCCTTGAGGTTGTACAAAAAGGATCTGCTATCCTTTTGAGATAAGGAACGGAAGTAAGCCATACAAAATCGGAAGGAGCAGTTTCACCTCCACAGTTGCTATGAAAAGCTGCTATTATCAAAATGCTGTCATTATCCAGGATCACCTGGTCGCGTGTTTCTTGTGCTGCCTGGTTTTTTATTGTATCCTGAGATATGCCCTTAAAGGCCTGGCAATGAGTCCCGTCACATAGATTATACCCATCAAGAATATGTTTATTAAAATATTTATACATATAAGTTCTGGCAATCACCGCCTGCGTTTTAACATATTCAATATGTTTTCCCTGGCCACCCTCTGCACTCACAACTCCTGCAATATATGATTCTATCTCACATGTATTTATAAACAGAGATGTTTCCATATCGCAATAACTGCTCAGGTTACCCGAATAATAACGCCTGGTACCATCAATGCGAAGGGAAAAGAGATCATGGCCTGTTTTTCCTGTTATAAAAAGAGAATCGCATACAATCGCGGGATTATTACGCTGTTTAGCCACAAGTCGGTCCTGGAAGACTGAAATGAAAACAATATCTCCAGGCTTTAATTTAACAGGTTCACCACTAAAAAAATCCATATCATAGTAACCTTCAACAACCGAGAATAGGGCATTCCCTGAGTTGGAGTCAGTAAAGAGTCTTATCCTGACCTTATCCTGTGCTGATAAGGTGATGAGGTTACAAATAATTAATATAAGGTATATGATTAGGGTTCTGGACATACTCTCTTCAACCTTCTTCAACTTTCTTCAACTCTTTTCAACTTTTCAACTTCCCTCACCATATCTTCTGCCACTCTTTTTGATGCTCCTGAGGGACCAAGCCTCTCTTTCAATTGTTGATAACCCCGGAGTATCTGCTCTCTTTTTTCACCTCCGGGAATAATTTCCTTGAATGCTTTAAGAAGCTTTTCTTTGTTCAGGGAATATCCCACAAGTTCATGGATTATTTCCGATTCCATTATAAGATTAACAAGTGAAATGAACTTCACTTTCATCAGCATCCAGGCGATGATCATAGAGAGTAAATCGCCCTTGTAACAAACCACCTGTGGTACATTGAAGAGGGCAGCTTCGAGAGTTGCTGTTCCGGAGGCTACAAGTGCAGCTTCTGATATATGGAGTATTTCGCTTGTTTTTTCCTTAAGCAGCTTAACAGGCTCCTTTTCAGTAAGCTTAAGGTAGAGTTCATCCGGCAGATTTTTTACACCTGCCAAAACAAACTGGTACTGAGGGAAAAAACGTACCACTTTAACCATTTGAGGTAATATAGATTCCACTTCATGTCGCCGGCTACCTGCCAGCAATCCTATTACGGGTCTGTCATCAAGTTCAAGTGTTTTAAGGAGTGTTTTTTTTGATGGCATTTCCGATATTTTTCTCTCTGTTTCGTCCACAAGTGGATTTCCTTGATACTCAACCTCTATTCCATGTCTTCTGTAAAATTCAACTTCAAAGGGGAAAATGATGTACATCCTGTCGACATATCTTCTTATTTTTTCCACTCTTTTCTCGTTCCATGCCCAGAACTTGGGAGAGATATAATAAAAAACCTTTAATCCTGATTCTTTGGCATATTCTGCTATCCGCAAATTAAATCCGGGGTAATCAATAAGAATAACTACATCCGGATTGAAATCAGTAATATGTTGCTTGCAGAGAGACAAGTTACGTGATATTCTTCTCAGGTTTCTAAGAATAACCATAAAACCCATGAAGGCTGTCTTGCTGTAATGCATGAGGAGTGTTGCTCCGGCTGACTCCATAAGATCTCCTCCCCAGCAAAATACTTCAGCTTCCCTGTCAATATTAATCAACTGCCTTGCAAGGTTTGAACCATGGAGATCACCTGACTGTTCCCCGGCAATAATAAAATATCTCATGTCAGTATCTTTATTCCGAAAACAACAATAGCCCAGACTATAGTAATACTCAGCACACCCCTGGATGCACGTAGCATATCATAGTGGTTGAACAAAAAAAATATCAGCACATTCGGAAACACGCTCAGGGAAACAACATGGGTAACTATATCGGCTAATACTATTCTCTTGATCCATTCACTGAGACCGGGATTACCTTTTGCAAACAGGAAAATAATGAATGCAGTGATAAAAGGTAAGATAAGACCTGAAATTATCCCTGTCAATAATTTATCATATTTTTCCGGCAGGGTCATTTCAAGAATTTCTCTTTAAGTTTATCAATATACCTGTGGGCTGTCATATCTACACAAACAGGAACAACAGATACATAGTTATTTTTAAGAGCCCATTCATCAGTATCTTCAGCATCGGGTTCATGATTCTGGAAAAACCCGGTTAACCAGTAATATGTTTTGCCCATCGGATCTTTCCTCTTTTCAAATTTTTCCTTCCAGTTTCCTTTCGACTGTCTGCAGATCTTTATACCCTTTATCTCTTTTTCTTCTGCTGCAGGTATGTTAACATTCAGGCAAATACCTTCAGGTAAAAGTTCTTCAGCCAGCTTCTCCATAATTAACCTGATATATGTTTTACAGGCACTGAAATCAGCTGTTGGTGAGAAATTATTAAGTGAAAAACCTACAG
Organism: uncultured Rikenellaceae bacterium; assembly: GCA_964617415.1. Classification (GTDB taxonomy): domain Bacteria; phylum Bacteroidota; class Bacteroidia; order Bacteroidales; family VadinHA17; genus LD21. The sequence goes on from CAZTXH010000016.1 coordinate 7,867, forward strand.
AGCTGATACCATAAAGACATCCTTCAATTGCGGCTGCCATTGTACCGGAATAGAGTACGCTGACTGATGCGTTTGCACCATGATTGATACCGGCAACAACAAAATCTGGAGACCTGTCAAGCAATTGATTTACAGCTATTTTAATGCTATCTGTTGGAGTTCCATTACATGCATAGATCCTGTGATTCTCGGTTTCATCAAGAAGTTTTATACGTAGTGGGGTCTTAACAGTAAGAGCCTGAGACATACCCGACTGGCTTTCCATGGTGGAGATCATAACCACTTTGCCAAACTCTTCCATAATCTCCAGAAGAGCCCTTAAACCTGCTGCATAGAGACCATCATCGTTTGTTAAAAGAATAAGTTTGTCGTCTTTATTAATGACCATAAAAAATTGTTTGCTTACAAAGATAGATAATTACAATTTCTTACTTTTGCCTACTGTAATTTATTCCATCAGGATAATGAAAATTTCTTATAACTGGCTCAGGGATTACCTAGACTTCGATATCGAACCACAAAAGCTGGCTGTGATTCTTACCAATTTAGGCCTGGAAATTGAGGCACTGGAGGAATGGGAATCGGTGAAAGGAGGATTGAAAGGTGTTGTGGTCGGAGAAGTCCTTACCTGCAAAAAACATCCCGAGGCTGATAAGCTCACGGTCACTACCGTGAATACCGGAGGTGCCAAACCTCTTAATATTATATGCGGAGCTCCCAATGTTGCTCCCGGACAAAAGGTTCCGGTTGCACTTGCAGGTACAGTTCTCTTCAAGGGTGATGATACTTTTGAAATAAAGAATACAAAGATCAGGGGAGAGGTTTCAGAAGGAATGATATGTGCTGAAGATGAAATTGGTCTGGGAACATCACATGAGGGTATAATGGTACTCGATAAAGATACAGTACCGGGGACACCGGTCGCTGATTATTTTAATGTAACAAGGGATTTTATTTTTGAGATAGGACTCACTCCTAACAGGATCGACGGAGGATCCCACTTCGGTGTTGCAAGAGACCTTGCTGCATATCTGAATATCATTGAAGATAAAAAGGTAAATACCCGGTTGCCATCTGTTGATTCTTATAAACCTGATAACAATAACAATCCTTACGAAATAATTATAGAAAACAGCAAAGATTGTCCAAGATATACAGGAGCAATAATAAGTGGTGTAAAAGTCGGCGAATCACCTCAATGGCTGAAGGATAAATTAGGGGCTATCGGTCTCAATCCGATAAACAATATTGTTGATATAACAAATTTTGTACAACACGAAATAGGACAACCGCTGCATGCCTTCGACGCAGATAAGATTGAAGGTAGAAAAGTTATTATCAAAAACCTGCCCGACAAATCAAGGTTTATTACTCTTGATGAACAGGAGAGAACTCTTTCATCAAAGGATCTGATGATCTGCAATGACAGTGAGGGAATGTGTATTGCCGGTGTGTTTGGAGGGATAAGATCGGGAGTGACAGATGCCTCAAAAAACATATTTCTCGAAAGTGCCTACTTCAATCCTATCGCTATACGAAAAACCGCAAGAAGACACGGACTTAATACCGATGCATCATTCAGATTCGAGAGAGGAGCCAATCCTGAAATCACTGACTGGGCACTCAAAAGAGCTTATAAAAGAGTTGGCTGGCGGAGAAATATCTTCCGGCATTGTTGATGTTTACCCTGAAATAATAGAAAGGAAAAAAGTTAATGTGAACTTTAAAAACATCGACAGACTTATAGGCAAACATATTGATCATAAGACAATAAAAAAGACACTTAAGCTTCTGGATATCATTATCCTCAATGAAAATGGAGATGATATGACACTTGAGATACCACCATACAGGGTAGATGTTCAATATGAAGCTGATATTATTGAAGAGATACTCAGAATATATGGTTACAACAATGTTGAGATAGGTAATCATGTTAATTCAACTCTTTTTTATACTGAAAAACCTGACAGGGAAAAACTTGTAAATATCATTTCTGATATGCTCACGGCCAATGGCTTTTCAGAAATAATGTGTAATTCTCTCAATCCAGCTTCATTTTATGAAACAGAAGATTTCAACACTGATCAGCTTGTTCTTCTTGCCAATCCCCTAAGCTCCGACCTGAATGCAATGAGACAATCATTGCTTTATGGAGGACTGACCTCTATCGCAAGGAACATCAACCGTCAAAATAGTGATCTCAGGTTTTATGAATTCGGATATTGCTATTTCCTGAGGAAAAAAGATAAGTCTATCCCGGAAGTTGCTGATTTTGAAGAAAAAAAATCTCTCGACCTTTTCTTGTCAGGTAATAGCGGTCCACAGCGATGGAATAATAAACCTGAACCGACCGGTTTTTTTCATATCAAGTCATATGTTGAAATGATCCTTTCACGACTTGGTATAGATTCTGGTAGTTTCTCTTCAGGAAAAAGTAAAAAGAAATACTTTCATGAATCAATTACATGGTCATCACATAATACAGCAATAGCAGAATTTGGTTCTGTATCAAAAGAATATCTGTCAAAATTTGATATTGACCAGGATGTATATTATGCCTATATTGATTGGGATACACTTTTGAAGATGATTATTGATCATAAGGTATCCTACACCGGATTGCCTAAGTACCCCTGGGTTAGAAGGGATCTTGCACTCCTTATTGATAAAAGGATTACCTTTGAACAATTAAAAAAGATTGCCTTCAGAACAGAGAAAAAGATACTCCGGGAAGTAGACCTTTTTGATGTATATGAGAGCGAATCTCTTGGTCGGGATAAAAAATCATATGCTATGAGTTTTATTCTCAGAGATGATTTAAAAACTCTTACCGACAAGAACATAGATAAGATTATGAACAACCTGATCAATGCATTTGAGAAGGAAGCAGGTGCAAAAATAAGGTAATGAAAAAACCAAAGGTTGAACTTATTAAAGGTGATATCACATCCCTTAAGGTAGATGCCATAGTAAATGCAGCAAACAATTCTCTGCTTGGCGGCGGGGGTGTTGATGGAGCAATCCATAGAGCCGCCGGACCTGAGCTTTATAATGAGTGCAAAATCCTTAACGGCTGTAATACAGGAGAAGCCAAGATCACGGGTGGTTATCGCCTTAAAGCCAGACATGTTATTCATACAGTAGGACCTGTCTGGCGCGGTGGTTCAAATGATGAACATGACACACTGGCATTATGTTATAAGTCAAGTCTCACCCTTGCGAAAAAGAATAAAATAAAGACGATAGCATTCCCCGGTATTTCAACGGGAGTATATGGATTCCCTAAAGATCTAGCTGCACTCATCGCAGTAAAAGAATCTGATAGATTCCTCAGGAAAAATTCTTATCCCGAAAAAGTGATCTTTGTTACCTTTGATGATGAGAGCTACGAAATATACCGAAAGCTACTGAATAAATGAGATCCTTCCTGAGATCTGTAAAGAATTACTTTTCACTGGTAACATTCAGTCATACTGTTTTCGCATTACCTTTTGCGCTCATTGGTTTTTCCCTTGCTGTAGCAACCAGGGAACATGATTTCAGCCTGAAATTGCTATTGTTGATAATACTCTGTATGGTCTTTGCAAGAAATGCTGCAATGAGCTTTAACAGAATAGCTGACAAGCGATTCGATGCACTCAATCCCAGAACAAAAAAAAGGGAGATACCTTCAGGTATTATCAGTTTGAAGGCTGCAACGATATTTGTCATAATCAATTCTCTCCTTTTTATTACAACTACTGCATTTATCAACAGGCTTACCCTATTTCTTTCACCCGTAGCATTAATGGTTATTCTCGGATACAGCCTTACAAAAAGGATAACCTCCTTCTCCCACTTTATTCTTGGCCTTGGATTGAGCCTGGCTCCAATAGGTGCTTATATTTCAGTTACAGGGTCTTTTGCTGTCAATCCGGTGGTCTATTCTTTGATAGTAATTACATGGGTAAGTGGTTTTGATATCATCTATTCACTTCAGGATGAGGAATTTGACCGTGATAACCTGTTGCGTTCCATACCTCAGGCAACAGGCAAAAAAAAGGCCTTAACAATCTCCTCCATTGTACATATACTTACATTCATCTTTGTGATAATTGCAGGTCTTTCCTTTAAAGGAGGCTTGCTCTACTGGGCCGGTGCAACTGTTTTTTCAGGCCTTTTATTATACCAGCACCTGATAGTCAAACATGATGACTTGAGCAGGGTAAACCTTGCCTTTGCCACTACTAATGGTATCGCAAGTATTGTCTTTGCTATCTTTGTTATTTCTGATCTGTTTTTAAAAATTAATTAAGCATTAAATTTTTATCATTAACTGTCTTTTGTATCCGATTTTTTTTGTTATTTGGAAATACAAAAAAACTTATATGGGAAATATAATAATCAAAGAGGTAGTAACCAGGAAAGACCTCCGTAAGTTTATCTATCTTCCTGAAAAAATCCATAAAGATGAGCCAAATTGGTTGCCTCCCATCTATATGGATGAAAAGCTGCTTTATAACAAGAAGAGGAATAAAGCATTTAAATATGCTGATGCAGTCTTGCTTCTAGCATTGCTTAACAACAAACCGGTGGGGAGAATAATGGGTATCATCAACCGCAGGTATAATACAATTCACAATGAACAACACGGAAGGTTTTGTTTTATGGATTGCTATAATGACCAGGAGATATTTCATGCACTCATTGAATGGGTAGAGAAGTGGGTAAAACAAAACGATATGAGTATGCTTGTCGGGCCTCTCGGTTTTTCAGACAAGGATCCACAAGGATTTCAGATTGAGGGTTTCGAATATCCCATGTTCATAACCAGCGCAAATAACTCTCCATATATGCCCAGGCTGTTAGAAGCCGAAGGATATGAAAAAAAAGTCGATCTGGTCAATTACCTTTTAGAGATGCCAAAGGAGCTTCCGGAAGTATATAAAAAAATCCTTTCAAGGGTTGGTAAAACAGACGGTTATAAGATAATCGAATTCAATTCAAAAAAAGAGATGAAATCTTTTATTATTCCTGTTCTTGAATTAATGAATGAAACCTTTAATGAGATCTATGGTTTTGTCCCGCTGAATGATAAGGAAAAAATAGAGACTGCTAACAGGTATCTTCCAATCCTGGATCCTAAATTCATTAAGGTTGTCGAAGCTGACGGTGGACTAATAGGTTTTGCCATCGGAATGCCTGATGTTAGTCCCGGCGTAAAAGCATGTAACGGCAGACTTTTTCCATTCGGTATCTTTAAAGTATTGAGTGAATCAAGACACTCCAAGAAACTACTGATGTTGCTTGGTGGTGTTAAAAAACCTTACCGTGGTAAGGGTATTGATGTATTGATGGGAGTTAAGATCCTCGAATCGGCAATAAAACATAAGATGGAGATTATCGACGGTCACCTTGTCCTCGAGAATAATACGAGGATGAGAGCTGAATATGAGAGAGTCAATGGCAGGATTATAAAGAAATTCAGAATATATCAAAAGGCGTTATAAGGCGTTAGAGCATTAAGGCATTAAAATCTGAAAACAAATGAGAATCCGAGAAGTTCCTTGAACTGTGGCCTTGCGGTGGTCTTCTGTTTTCCTTCAGCATCAAGCACCGGCTGTTTATCGTCATTAAATACCGGTGTTTTCGTGTCATCATCATAAATAAGATGGGTATTTAACCTCATATCCGTGAACCAGTTCAGGTTTGCAGTAACAATCATCTCCCAATCAATATCGACATTCTGGGGATTATTTATATAATTAGTAAAAAGCTGAAGCCTGTTGGTTATTGTTACTGTTTTCAGCGGTGTAAATTTATTTGTGATCATAAAGCTCATTCCGGGCTCATGTTTGGAACGTCTGTCCATTGCCACACCATACTTTGTCTGGTCAATATCTGCGGTATCTGGGACAAAGGTCCCTTTGTAAGATAATGGAGAGAAGTTTATTGATGTATTTTTATTTGGTTTGTAATCAAGTCCGAAACCAGCAGTAAGAGTGGCAGGATTAAAAAACTTTGAAACAAGGGTTGTATCGGTAGCTGAATAAGTATATCCCTTTGCTACCTGTGTCTTTAACAGAAGAATACCACTAAAATCAAATTTACCGAAAGCCTTATGATTCAGTTTTGAATTTGTTTCAAGAAGGTCAATGTTTTTTCTTATACCTTTTTCATCAGTTGCTATAAGTCCAAATTTGAGCCTCGCAAAATTTGCCGAAGTCGTCTTTATATCCTCATTATTATAATCAGCATAACCGGTAATATCCATTGAGGTAGAAATACTGCTTTCTCCTCCTTTTACCCAGTTGGTGAGCGATGCTTGGTTGAGTGTAAATGATGCTTCCGTACGGTACTTCCAGTATTTCTTTTTTATTGGTATATCACTCACATCTAAAAGTGTGGATTTATCGACTTCATCCACTTCAATTCTTGGTTCGGAATATACTCTTTGTCTCATTGGTCTTCTTATATCAACACCTTGTTCCAGATATAGACCGATAGTATTCCTCAAAGGAGAATCCACCCATACTGTTATTGAATCGTTCATCTCATTTTTAAGCCAATGACGTTTCATTCTTCCTGCTTTTGAATTGAGCCATATAGTTGTCTCAGCACCACCTGAGCCTGTTATATTGACAATACTTGAATCACGAGCCTCCAGGTAATCCATCAGTTCTTCCACAGCCGCTCTCAGGGAATCACCTTCGTATGGGTTATTGTAATATACAAAGG
>CAZTXH010000017.1:0-539 GCA_964617415.1 uncultured Rikenellaceae bacterium
TAAATGAAATGATTCCTACAGTAATAGTTATAAACAACTTTGTATTGCTGACAATCAGGACTTCCTTTAATTTATATCTCATCAATAAAATATACCTTACAAAGAATGGCATAAGGAATACAAGGCCATATGCCAGGAATGTGGTAAATTCATAAAGTTCATCCGGGACTCCCCTGATTACAACATATAAAAGGTAATCCTGGATCATCGCTGTGAGAAGAAAACTCAAGGCCATGGAAAGAGTATCTTTATTCCACTCATCCATGGGAACATGTTTCAGACAATAGAATGACAAGTATCCCCAGAGAACGGTAGTTATAAGCATGGCAATGATTCCAAGAACTTTACTGATAAGCCATGTAAAAACAACAAAGACACTGGTTAACCAGTATAGCGTAATTCCAATCAGGATATACCAGAGAAGCCGTTTCGCAAAAGGTGATGGTTTATATTCCAATTATAATTAGATTATTATGCCATGTATTTAAAGTAACTCAGCAATGAGAAAATATATTATTGTTTTAAATCAATAATATTAA
>CAZTXH010000017.1:549-14452 GCA_964617415.1 uncultured Rikenellaceae bacterium
ACTATTAAAGTATTCTTTGTCAAATATTTTGAAATATATTTTTGCAGGTATGTATTTATATGAAGGGAAGAATTTTTTAATGTTCCTGTGCTGAGAGGCATGGGCCAGGAAAACAGACTTTTTCTTTTTTGCATAGGGATAGATATCAACCTGAACATCAGGCACAGGCATCCCATCACATTTGTAGATCTCTTTGCCCCATGAATAGGTGGATGTATTGCCCATTAACTTTTCAGCATGTGATGGCGGCAATACTCCCTGGTAGATTTTCTTTACTGAAAGTCCAGCTGTGTCATGATGAGACCGGCAATAATCTTCTGCTACCTGACCTACCACAACATGTTCCGGGTGTCCATACAATCCGATAACATTGTCTAATATGAAAATTACACTCGGATTGGAAAGGTTTATTGCATCACCAATAAACATACGTAAAGAATCAATATTGAAATTAGCAGCAAACTGTTCATACGGAATTGGCATCCATGCATCTTCTACTGTATCGAGTCTATTCCGGATTTCCATGTCAATCAAATAGATATCTTTTAAACCCTGGATTCGTTTCACATTAGCCATTTCCACTTTCCTGGTAGGATTATCTTCAGGTCTCCAGTGATAAGCATAAAAGCACAGAAAGCTTACGTCCCAACCTTCTTCGGCAAGCCTGGATGTTGTTCCGGCAAATGCTACAGCATCATCATCATGAGCAACAATTACCAATGCCTTTTTATTCGGCTCGTTCTCTAAATAAGTATCATATGGATATTCCTCTGTTGGAGCTAGTTTCTTTAAACTGAGAATATGTATCAATAATGCAATTAAACATATTACAACAATTGAAAGAATAGCAATTAGTATTTTTTTCATTTTATATTATTGTATTAATCCAGAGTACATTTTAATAAATGAAAGGAATGAATTTCCTGGTTTTTTTTCGATATTCCTCGAATTGTTTCCCATATTTTGAAGATAAATAGGCATCAAGCTTTGGTATATTATAAAAGGTGAAAAAACAAAAAAGAAAAACCGGAATTGTAATGGAATACCAGTTCCTTGTTAGTATAGAATATGCTGATACCCAGAGCAGATCCCCGAAATAATTAATATGCATGGAGTATTTAAATAGCCCACTGGTATAAAGCTGGCCACTATTATGGGGATCTTTTTTCCATTTATCCCTGGCTATTTCTGATCCGGTATTTAAAAAAGAACCAAGAAGAAAAATTCCGATGGCAAGAATGTCAACAAAACCGATACCCAGTGTGGATTTGTATCCGAAAAGAGCAAATCCAATATAATATAAGGTAAAAGCGAAAAGGATACTGAATGTTTCTTCCCAGGGCATTCTTCTTTTTATCAGATAAAAAGCTGTAACAAGAATTCTTATAAAGACTACAATATTGAATATGAAGAGAATAAGATGTCTTGTGGGATTTCCAGTCACAATATCTGACGAAGAGAATATTTTATTATACCCATTCGCAAATAAAATCCAGTAGCTAATTCCAAGAATAACCAACTCCAGGATAATCAGGGTGATTTTTTGCGGATAGCTTTTTTCTTTTCTGGGATATAAATCCATATCATGTTATTTTATGTTATGTTATTACTTATGAATCAATTAGATCAAAGGTATGATAAAGATAAGCTCAAGTCAAATAAAAATCCATCCACCAAGGGTTTACCCCGGATGGATGAAATCAGCACGGTTAGTTATGAATGGCTCCTGAGTTTATAAGTGGAAGATACAGGGCTCACACCTTTGCTCCTATATTTCGGGGCTACGGTGGACAAGCAGGGCAGAGGGCATGGAGTTATTTCAAAAAATCATTGAAATAACGGGTAATCTTTTTGAACAGGTGAACTCTTGTTTTTCCGGTCATATTGTGGAACGAGCCGGGGAAAATTGTGCAGCGACAAGAAACTGCGGAAGAGTCAGACCAGATAATCTCTTTTTTATTTCCTATCAGTATAAATTAAAGCATCAAGCTGGAGATATTAAAGATAGAAAACAAAAGGTATTGATGAAATGTACAGGGTAAAGTTACAGAACAATATTCAACTCTTTCGGAGCTGTTAGTAGTGATGGATTGTGTAGTCCCCAGGCTTGTGCCGAGGATTAGTCGGTGTTGAGCTCCTTTGTAGCTGGTGGTGGTGTTATTTTCTTTTCAAAAGCAGATTACCGGAACCATCAACCTGTACTGACCAATTTCTTTCAACTAATGTAGTGGATTCTTTCTCCTGTATGATAGCCGGTCCCTCTAGTTTTTGTTTTGGTTTAAGAATGTTACGATGAAATACCGGGCAGCTGATCTCTCCTTCCGGAAACCAGACTTTCCGGTTTTTATAGAAAGTATTATTCGTTTTTTCTCTTTTATAGTTTTTCAGTGGTTTCAGGTCTGGTTTTATTAATAGTATAATTGCTCTCAGCCTAACATATACTGTCTGAATAGTCTCACCGGGTGTACTGTGTCCATATTTGTTTTTATGAGCCTCATGAAATTCTTTTTGCAGGGATATGATATAAGCATGTGAGAGATGTACTCCGGGAAGGGGAATATTGAGTTCATAATTCTGACGCCTGTATCGAAGGTCAATAGAGGTCCTCATTTCAAATTTTACTCCGTAACCTTTCATTCGTTCAAACCATTTATCAGCTTTGGCATGCAAGCGGTCAAGTGTATTATTGAGAAGGTCAACATATTCCGGTTCAAGGGTAGTCATTATCGTTTCGACAAAGTCTGTTGATACATCTGAATATAGTAATCCGAGTGCTGAGAAGAGACCGGGGTAATTAGGAATAATTACTTTACGGATTGATAATTTCTCAGCCAGCATAGTGGCATGGATTGGTCCTGCTCCTCCATAGGCTACCAGTGTAAAATCCCTGGGATCATGTCCACGCATAACAGATACCAGCCGTAATATGTGTAACATATTATCATTTGCTATAGTTACCACACCCATGGCAGCTTCTTTTATGCTCATAGACAGGTGTTTACAGATATGTTTTTGCAATGCATTCGTGGCCAGCTTTGGATCGAGTAACATATCTCCACCCAGGAAAGAATCACTATCGAGGTATCCTAATTCCAGATAGGCATCTGTAACAGTTGGTTTGGATCCGCCTTTACCGTAACATGCAGGGCCAGGATCTGCACCTGCACTTTCCGGTCCTACTTTAAGGTGTCCACCGGGATCGATCCAGGCGATACTTCCTGCCCCTGAACCACATTCGGCAACATCGATCATCGGGAATCGAACAGGATAACCATTACCTTTTGTCCAACCCGAGCTATGGACTTTTTCTCCCACCTCGTATTCAGTTGTATATAAAGGCTGTCCATTCAGGATAAGTCCGGCCTTGGCTGTTGTTCCTCCCATGTCAAAGGCTATGACCTGCTCTATTTCACACTCTTGGGCTAGTTGGGTGGTGGCAATGATACCTGCTGCAGGTCCGGATTCTATCATTGTATGAGGCTTCTTCATCGCCTCCGAAGGGGGTAGTGTGCCTCCGCCAGAATGCATAATATACAGTTTATCATGTTTCCAGTCGTGAACATCGAGTTTTTTACGGATACCCTGCAGGTATGATAGTACGCCCGGAGCCACCGCTGCTGCAACAACTGTTGTGCTTGTTCTTTCAAACTCGCGGAATTCAGCAGAAATGAAACTGGATATAAAAACAGAGTGTTCAGGAAAAAACTCACGGGCCAGTTCTTCAAGTTTGTTCTCGTTTTCAGGGTGTAAAAATGAAAAGAGCAGTACAATTGCAAGAGATTCAACACCCTGGTTATGCAGGATTCGTATTTGATCTTTTGCTTTCTCAGGGTTTAATGGGATCAACTCCTGTCCCTCAGCACCGACACGTTCCTCTATTTCTCTTACAAAATAGCGGGGGACTAATGGTGTGCGGCGGTCTACCATCAAGTCATATAAAAAGGGGCGTTGCTGCCGGCCTATCTCAAGCACATCACGAAATCCTTCGGTAACCAGCAATCCCACTTTTGCTGTCTTTTGTTGTAACAGTGTATTGGTAACTATGGTTGTGCCATGAACCAGCATATTTACTTCCGGGAATGTAGTACCAGCAGCAGAGAGGGCAGTAGTCAGACCTTTTATAAAAGCCTGTTCAGGCTTTTTGGTACTGGAAGGCACCTTTACTGTCCACAATTCTCCTGTTTCCTCACTATAGAGGATGACATCGGTAAATGTACCGCCTGTATCAATGGCTGCACGCATCAGTTATCATTTTTTTGTTTCAATTGTTTGCGAAGAACAGATGTGGCTTTATGATCTACTTTCCCCTTATCCGTAAAAACCACACCATAATGGATACGGGCTTCCTTACGGGTTACCTTACCCTGGTGAAAATCATTTTCCACCAGTCTCTGATCTCTATCCAGTGGAGAGCCATAGCCTCCACCTCCTGCTGTATGAATGCTGATAATGTATCCTTTTTTTAGAATTATATCGGAGATCTTAGAGGGAATGACTTTTTCTTTCTGTGTATCCGGATTCAGGAGAAATTTCCCACAACTACCGGGTAGTCCTCCATTCAATCCCCACGGGGATAAACGGTGCCTGTCGGAATGAGCCGAAAAAATAAGACTCTTCAGGGCTTTTATATCTTTTCGTATTGATAAACCACCACGGTATTTACCGGGTCCGCCTGAATCAGGGACCAAACCGTAGTTTAATACCCTGAGAGGATATTCCATCTCCATAGCTTCTATGGGCAGATTGGATGTATTTGTTATGTTTACCTGTGCACCGTCCATTCCATCCTTACATTTACGTGCACCCATTCCTCCACCCATAGCTTCCACAAATACAAAATCACGACCGGATAATGCTTTTGTCCCGCCGAAAATGATTGCCGTGGTTGCTCCGTTTGAAGCAGCGATAACACGCTCGGGAATAATCTGGTACAGAGCTCCAAAGATCGCATCGACTACACGCTGACAAGTATCTGTTCTGCCACCTACGGCTGCCGGCTCCCGGGCATTAACAAGGCTCCCTTCAGGGGCTTTTATCAGTATCGGTCTCTGGAAACCCTCATTAATAGGTATATCCGGAGCAAAGAGAGCTTTAACCGAGTAAAAAACTGTTGCCAGCAGGGCCGGCCATACCATATTGATTCCACCGGCAGCCTGTTTTGAGGTACCCTCGAAATCAAAGAGGATAGAAGTTTGCGGATTGTGTGATATGGTCACAGACACCCGGATATCAATAGGCTTATCTGTGATTCCGTCATCATCCATTTGATCTTTGAAACAAAGTGTACCTTCAGATATCTTATGTAATTCTGTTTGCAGACGTTTTTGGCTGTAAGTATGCAGATCAGTAATGCAATCGGCTATTATAGTACGTCCATAGCGGTCAAACAGCTCGTGAAGCCTGGATTCTCCCAGTTGCAGTGCTGCCATTTGTGCCCGGAAGTCACCCAGACGCTCATTGCGGTCACGCATGTTGATTAAAAGTAATTCAAGAATATCTTTGTTTAAATTGCCTTTTGAAATTATGTGTACCGGAGGAATCCTGACACCCTCCTGCAGGATCTCGGTGGAATCACCGGCGGTACCTACACCGGGGGAGCGACCTCCTACATCCGACCAGTGAGCGATATTGCTTACAAAAGCAACAAGGCTATTCCGATAATAGACTGGTTTCAGAACAGAAATGTCGGGCAGGTGGGAACCACCACCACGGAACGGATCATTGGCAATAATAATATCTCCCGGATTGAGATCTCGTTTTCTTGTGTTACGGGCAATTTGCATCATCAATCCCTGCATAGAGCCCAGGTGTATGGGAATATGTTCTGCCAAAGAAATTAGAGCACCATCAGGAGCAAACACAGCACATGAGCAATCCTGGCGCTCTTTAATGTTTGTTGAATATGCTGAACGGATTAATGCTGCACCCATCTCCTCCGCGATGGAATGAAAAGCATTACTGATTACTTCTGATGTAATTGGATCCATATTATCAAAAAGATGATACAGTTCAAAAGGCGTCCCGGCAATTTTTTACATGGGGCATTATACAAATGTAATTCAATTAAAAAGAAATCCTGTTTTTTCATACTAACACTCACTCTTTTTTGAGCGTAGGGCAGAGGGTAAAGGGTAAAGAGTGAAAGGGTATCAGGTAAAGGATTGCGATTTAAAGTTGGCCTGAAGTCAACTATAATATTCCATTACATCAGCATCAAATAAAAAAAACACAAGTCTTTATAATAGTTATACAAATAATTGATTACTAAAACTAAGCATAATGTTATTCAACTATCTTAAAATAGCTTTTCGCAATATTGTAAGGAAGAAATTCTATGCTTTTATCAATATAACAGGACTCACAATAGGATTGGTTACAAGCCTTCTGATAATACTATATATTATCGATGAATTCAATTATGACAGGTTTCATAAGGATGCTGACAGGATTTACCGTGTTAATCTCATGGCTCGCATGTCGGGACAGGAATTCAATTCAGCCTATACCTCTGCACCTGTTGCTTCCGGCTTCATGAACGAAATACCCGGGGTGGAACAAGCATGCAGGATTGCCCTCTGGAAGGATATACCCATAGATTATCAGGAGAATTTGTTTACAGAGAAAACAGTACTTGTGGCGGATTCTGTTTTTTTTAGTTTCTTCAGCTTCAGATTACTTTCCGGTGATCCGAATAGTGTACTTGCCAAACCGAATAGTATTGTGCTTACTGAAACGGCTGCAAAGAAAATATTTGGCTATACAGGACCCGGTGACAACCGTTGTATAGGACAAAGTTTTGAACTGGGAAATGAAAAAAGGGTTTGTAATATTACCGGTATCGTTGAGGATCCCCCGTCGAATTCTCACTTTCACTTTAGAATGATCCTCTCCATGGATTCATGGGCGGACAGCCATAATCCTGTCTGGGTAAGTAATTTCCTTCTAACATATATTAAGATTGAAAAGAGTGTTAAAGGTGAGAATGTTGAGTCAGGGATTCCGGATCTGGTTAAAAAACATATCGGTCCGCAGGCACAACAGTACCTGGGAATATCATTCGAAGAATTCCTGGATAAGGGAGGATTGTATGGTTTCTACCTCCAGCCCTTGACTGAAATTCATTTTTCACCCGATCCCGATCTTCACCTCGAACCCGGTGGTAATATGAAAACAATCTATTTATTAATAGGGATAGTTGCCTTTATCGTTATTATTGCATGTATTAATTTCATGAATCTCTCAACAGCCAGATATTCAGAGAGAGCAAAAGAAGTTGGGGTAAGAAAATCTCTCGGTAGTACATCCGGAAGACTTCGGATACAATTCCTTACAGAATCAGTCTTATTTACATTTATTTCCTTGCTGATCGCCCAGGTTATACTGCTGGTTATCCTGCCGCAGTTCAATATGTTATCCGGTAAATTACTAAATATTAATGCATTATATAATTCTTATTATATTGCTGCAATCATTTGCCTCGTAGTAATTACTGGTATAATTGCGGGCAGCTATCCGGCATTTTACCTGACAGCATTTCAACCTGTCGAAGTTTTAAGAGGACGGATTAAAGCAGGAATAAAAAGCAGGGGAATAAGGCGGATACTTGTTATTTTCCAGTTTACCATGTCCACAGGACTGATAATCTGTACACTGCTTATATATAAACAATTGCAGTATATACAGCATAAAGATCTGGGTTTCGACAAGAATAACCTCATAGTTATTAAAAACGCAACATCACTTGGTACAAATAAAAATGCTTTTAAAGAGGAACTTCTTAAAATGGCAGAAGTCGAAAACTCAAGTATAAGTAACCTGGTTCCTCCAGATGTTCCCTTTTCAGATCTATTCAGACCGGTAGGAGAGGATACGCAGGAACGCGGAAGCAATTATTGTATTGCAGATGAGGATCTTATGTCAACACTTAAGCTTACTACTATTGATGGCAGGTTCTTCTCAAAAGATTTTTCATCTGATATTAACGGAGTTGTTATAAATGAAGCAGCAGCACGTCTTTTTGGATTTGAGAATCCTGTTGGAGAAAAGATACAAACATTCTGGAATGAGAACAATGAGGATAAAAGGGAAATAATTGGAGTGGTAAAGGATTATAACTTTCAGTCTCTGGAGGAGGAGATAACCTCTCTTTTAATCTTTTATGGTAAAGAGGGTGATAATATTGTTGTCAGACTTACTCCAGGTGACTTTGCCGGGAAAATAAACCTTATTGAGACAAAATGGAAATCATTTCCTGAAAGTGGCCCATTTGACTACTCATTTATTTCGGATGATTTCAATGCAAAATTCCGGAAGGAACAGCAACTTGGTAAGATCTTTCTTATATTCACCTGTCTTGCAATAATAATTGCCTCATTGGGCTTACTGGGACTTTCCTCATTTACTGCAGAACAGAGATCCAAAGAGATAGGTATTCGTAAAGCGATGGGTGCATCAACAGGGACAATAATTAAAATACTTTCGATGGAATATCTGAAACTTGTTGTTATTTCCTTTTTTATTGCGGCACTGCTTTCCTTTTTGATTATACACTGGTGGCTTCAAAATTTTGCTTATAAGACGAGTATAGGTATTATAAGTTTTGTAGCAGGAGGTCTTATAACCCTGCTGGTTGCAATATTATCTGTAAGCTATCAATCTGTTAAAGCAGCATCAGGCAACCCGGTGGATTCATTGAGGTATGAATAATATAATTTAGGAACGGATTATAAATTCTGTTCCGCCTGACTTTTTATTTGAAAAGCTGAATGAGAATCCATGATTTGATAATATCTCCCTGACAAGTGTAAGTCCGATGCCCTGTCCGCCGGGTTTTGTCGTAAAAAACGGAGTAAAAATACGTTCGGAAACCTCTTTAGACAATCCTGTTCCATTATCTTCAAAGCTGATAATGACCGGATTAATCCTGGTAGTGACAATGATCCGGCCTTTATTGTTTATTGCCTCAGCAGAGTTTTTAATAATATTTGCAAAGACCTGTTCCATTTGACTTCTGTCAGCATAGATTATCGGGGATTCTTTGACAAACCGGGTATCAACAGTTATATTCCTTTCTTTCAGATAAGTGCTGAAAGAGTCTAATACAACCTTTACCGATTCATTCACATTCATAGTTTCCATTTCGGGCAAAGGCAACTTGATAACATCCGAAAAGTTCTGCATAAACCTGTTAAGTTGATGATTACGCTGAATAGCGACACTAAGGACTTTTATTGTTTCATCCTGTTCCGGTTCTGTAAATGAATCCCGGTTTGCCTGTACAGCCGACAATATTGAATTTACGGAACCGACCGTGTTATTCACTTCATGAGCCATCATCCTGATAAGCTTACCATAAGCCTCTTTCTCAGCTTTCCTTATTTCTTCCGTGAATTCTTCAATGATATAGAAAGGATGCCTGAATCCATGGTCCATAAAATACAATTTCCGGCAAAGATATTTTTGTCCGTCAGCAGGAACTATAAGCTGTTTCTTCTCAAAATTTATTTTTTCTATTTCATACGCCAGGTTACTGTTAAGCTCATGAAGATATTTTCCTGAATAATCACCTGGCTGCAGACCAAGACATTTATATGCAGCTTTATTTATATCTGTTATCCTGTCATCGAGATCTACAATTACAATACCGAGGGGAGAAGATTCTATAAGAAGATCGAGGAATTGATTTTTTTCTCTTACCGATAAGCGTTCTTCCCTGAGGCGTTTTATCATTGAGTTGTATACCTCAATGATACTGTCAACATCCTTATTACCCGTTTTTACCATCGTAATGCTGAAATCTTCCTCCCTCAGCAGGTTTAAGCTTCTTCCGATTGAACTTATTGGTTTCAGAGTCCTTATTATCACCCAGACAGTTATTGAATATAATATAGGGATTGCTATTTCGGAACCTATTAAAAGAACAGGATTGTTTTCATGGAAAGTATGAATAGCCAGAAAGAGGAACAGTGCAAAAACGACGGTCAGCCAGATCAATGTCCATTTTTTACTCATTCTTCTCCGTATGAATGCCGTGTTTTTCCATTTTCCTGTACAGGGTGGCCCTGCTGATCCCTAATTTTTCAGATGATTTCGACAGGTTACCTCCGCATTCTTCAATGGTTCTGATAATCATCGTTCTCTCCATATCGTCCAGTGTACCGGAGGGTACAGCTGCTTTCGGATCGGGACCGGTTTTAAGTGCCGAAATAAAATCCTCCGGTTCTATACTATCACTGGATGAAAGCAAAACGGTTCTCTCCACGATGTTTTTCAGCTCTCTGACATTTCCCGGCCATTTCTGATTACAGAGCCATTCCTTGCCGCTGTCTGATATTGATTTTTCAGGTAATGAATATGTTTTATCAGCCTGGTCTGCAAAATAATCAGCCAGAAGTGAGATATCATTTTTACGTTCCCTGAGTGGAGGAACTTCGATTTGAATAAGATTGATACGGTATAGCAGGTCCTCCCTGAATGACTTCTTCTCGACCATTGCATAGAGGTTTTGATTTGTTGCCGATATTATTCTGACATCCACAGTAATACTGTTTGCATCACCGAGACGTTCAAAGGTCTGATCCTGGAGGACTCTCAGTAATTTAACCTGGGAGGTGAGGTCGAGATCACCAATCTCATCAAGAAATATTGTTCCGTTGTCAGCCCTTTCGAACCTTCCCGTATGATCGCTTTTTGCGTCGGTAAACGCACCTTTTTTATAACCGAATATCTCCGACTCGAACAGATTTGCCGGAATACCGCCAAGATTGACTTTGATAAAAGGTCCGTCTGTTCTTTTACTGCACTTATGTATGGCAGAAGCTATCAGTTCTTTACCGGTTCCGCTTTCTCCGGTTATTAAGACAGGTGCATGTGTGGGAGCGACCCTTTTTATTATCTCAAGGATTTCAAGGAGTTTTGGATCCCGGCCAATGATATTTTGAAATTCAGTCAGTTTCTTATGACCTTTAATTCCACTGCTTACGGGAGATATGAGACTTTCCGATAAAGAGATGGAAGTCTCTATGATCTTAAGCAACTGGATATTGTTCCATGGTTTTGTAACGAAATCGGAAGCTCCTGATTTCATTCCGAGTACTGCAAGTTCAACAGAACCCCAGGCTGTCATCAGGATTACGGGAATCTGCGGTTTGAGTATTTTTATTTTTTGCAGTAGTTCAATACCCTCTTCTCCATTGATCGAGAGAGAAAAATTCATATCAAGCAAAATCAGGTTAAAATCGGATTCCCTGATATTTGTAAGGATATCTTCCGGATTTGATACACAGTATACTTCATATCCGGCTTTTGAGAGCAGGAAATCAAGAGAGCTTTTTACTGCGTCATCATCATCACAAACCAATATCCTGCCTGATCGTGCCATTACTTACGAATATACGAAACTATTCCGTTTTAAGGGCTGAGGCAGGAACAATTTTTGAGGCCAGTTTAACCGGTATCCATGTGCTGAGAAAAACAAGAACAATCATTATCAATACACTTATCCAGATTGATTTGGTGAATACTCCAGTTAGTATGTCACTTCCGATTCTGCCTGCAAGTACCGGAATCTGTGCCAGCAACAGCAGGACTATTAAAAGTCCCATACCTGCAAGGAACATATTCTCTGCAAGCAGTAACCTGTTGATCCTGGTACCTGTTGCACCCAGTGCCCTTTTAATACCTATCTCATGTATACGCAGATTTGTGTTATACCAGAGGATACCTGTTACACCCAGGAGAACATTAATTAATATGAAAAACGCAATAATCAAACCCAGGTATTGTCTCTGTGCACTATCGTAATTCTGCTCTTCACGCATGTTTTCGAGCGAATTCAGACTGCTTATAGTCCAGACATCCGGGTTAAGAGTAGAGTAAACCTGACTCTCCGCAACTGACAGAACATCACCGGTCTTTCCTTCTTTGGTCTTGATCATGATTCCTATACCCCACCAGGACTGTGATGTTGGAAGATTCTGAAAGAAGAATCCGAAAGAGTAGGGTCTTTCAGTATCACTTCTTTTAAAATGATCGACCACTCCAATTATTTCATAAGAGTTATTTTCTTCGGTTGCTGAGCCCGGAGAGCGTCTCTCTTCAATCGTTTTTCCGATAGCATTGCCACCGAAATATTTTTCATCGATATCCTTTGATATTATTACAGGACCAACCTTTTTCCCGATATCAGTCTCATCAAACCACCTTCCCTTTAAAGGAGTGATTTTCATAACTTTGGCATAATCGAAATCAACCCTCCTTAAAGCAAGATTGAAATGATCATTCTCATGAGTAAAATCAGTTGAAGAAAGGCTGTAATTATATGGAATTGCAGAAGTGCTTAAGGAGACAGATTCTACCAGCGGGTTTGAACTGAAGAGGGTTTTAAGATTCCGGAATGATTGCTCCGTAACGGCTGCATCTTCGTCGGTTTTTTTCGAAAGAGTTACAAGTATGACATTATGAGTGTCGTAACAGTTCTTTATCCGGAGAATAGTGACCAGATTCACCAGGTAGACGGTAAGATTGACCAGCACCAGTGAGATTATAAATAATTCGATGAATACCAGGATATTACGTTTCCTGTTATTCCATATTGTCTTAAAGAAAATGCGTATCATAATTCACCTCCTTTCAGGCAAACAGCCGGTTTCATTCGTGATAATCTGACAGCGGGCAGATAACCCGATAAAAGTCCGAAAAGAAAACAGGATATTAATGCTGCAATGAATACAATGATATTAAAAGAAAAGGATAAAGGGACTGTGGTGAAGAAGTTGATGCGAAGAGATATAGAATTGCCCAATAGTGCTACAACGATATAAGAGAGCAGTATTCCTATAATTCCCCCGGCAAGTGTCATCAGGATATTTTCAAACAGGAATTGTCCCCGTAACACTCCTCCTGCAGCTCCGAAAGATTTTCTAACGGCGATCTCTTCGCCTCTTTCATGAATCCTTGCAAAGTTCAATGCCATAAGGTTTATTGCAGGAAGAAGGATAAAAGCCAGTGCATACATAAGATATTTAAGAATCTTACTGCCTCTTGAGTATTCTTCCGGATCACCAAAACCTACCATCATCTTTTCAAGCTGGGTGTATGGACCGGATAGAAATACGGTTTGTGTTGTATCAGCGGCATCGAGCCGGGAGACTATCTCCTGAGCTTCATGCCTGATTGCTTTGAATTGCCTTGATGAACTGGCTTTAAAAGCAATTTTGAATCTACCGGTATATTGACTGTTTTGCCATGACTGTAAAGTATATGGTAAATATAAATCACCCACGGCATTTTGTACCGTCGCAGGCGGATCTTCGATAATACCTATGACGGTTAGATCTATTGATGTATAATGAATTATTTTTCCCAGGACATTTTCGTCATGTCCGAATAAAAGTTCTTTAAGACAGTTTGTAATAACAGCCAGGTTCGCTTTATTGATTACTTCTTCTTTAGTATAGGGTCTGCCCTGTAAAAATTTATAGTCAAATACTTCCCAGAATTCCGCATCAGTCAGATTAATATACTTTAACTGGTATTCTCCGTTAAGAATGAATTCCCATGAAGATGCCCCGGTGTACATTGAAATAACGTCAGCGCTTTTAACAGTTTTAAGGTGTTCTTCGCAAAGTGCTCTCCCGCAGCTGCTTATGCTATATCCTCCACCTTTAGCCTGTGTTGTCGTAACTGTTTTGACCCGCTGTGAAAAAATTATCTTCTTCAGTTCTTTTTCAGGGCCTGAACCGCCGGTAATCTTTTCAATCGTCATGCTGAAGATCATTACGAACATGATTGTCAGACTGATTCCAAATAAGCTTAGGAATGTGAAAAGCTTGTTCTGACCGGCAATTTTGATAAATATTTTAAAATAGTTTTTTAGCATTTTCTGGTTTATTGTAGTTAATAA
>CAZTXH010000018.1:0-1049 GCA_964617415.1 uncultured Rikenellaceae bacterium
GTGAAGGTAAATTGATAGTATATACAGAAGGACGAAAACAACCACGTAATGAAGCAAGGGCAACAGGAAAAGGGGAGTTCAATTCCGGTGATCTTATAATTCTCATTGATGAGTGGAGCGCTTCAGCCAGTGAAATACTGGCAGGAGCAATACAGGATAATGACAGGGGTACAATTATTGGTAGACGCTCTTTTGGGAAAGGTCTTGTTCAGGAACCAATTGTATTCTCTGACGGCTCAGGTATGAGACTTACAATAGCAAGATATTATACTCCAACCGGAAGATCAATACAAAAACCATATGATAATGGATTTGAAGAATATTTTGCCGACTTGAATATAAGGTACGGAAGAGGTGAATTTGAAGATTCAGACAGTATAATGTTTATCGATTCCCTGAAATACACAACACCAGAAGGTAAAACAGTATTTGGCGGTGGAGGTATTATGCCTGATTTGTTTATTCCTGTAGATACTTCAGGTATTTCAACCTATTTTCTTAAAGTAAGACCATTTATATATCAGTTCTCACTGAAATATACTGAAGACCACCGGGAAAATCTCAGTAAATATACAGAGTCAGATGAGCTCGAAAAACATCTCGACATTCTGAACCTGATGGATCAATTCATCGATTTTGCTTCAAAACATGGGATTGAACCTGATCAGGAAGGACTCACGATCTCTGAAAAAATAATCCATACCCAGATCAAATCGTATATTGCACGTAATATCCTGAATAACAAAGGCTTCTATCCTATTTGGGGAAAGATTGATACCACACTTAAGTATGCAATTGAGTACCTGGAGAAGTAGAGCTCTTTGTCTTGTCTTGTCGGAACGCAGTGAAAATCCCAACCATAGCATCGGGACAATCATCCATGTCTTTTTACAAATGTGTCTATTACCTGTAATGATAGCTCTTCTTCTTCTATAAAACCCATATGACCGGAATTTTTTAAAATAACCAGTTCAGCATTCTGAGGCAGCTTTACTTTTGTCTGTACCTCCTCACAATTAATATAGTTATCCATTGCTCCGAGTATCCAG
>CAZTXH010000018.1:1059-14350 GCA_964617415.1 uncultured Rikenellaceae bacterium
CTCTGGATGGTCTGGCCATCATTCCCTTCAGAATAGCAATTATTCCTTCACCACCTATTGAAGAGGCAATTTTCTTTGATCTTTCAAGTGAGGTATTGAACGCTTTAAGATTTGATGTAGCAAACATTTTTGTAATATTTTCCGGATGAATGAGATCCTTTTTACCGGCCAGTACCATGTCAATCTCATTCTTCCGTTTTTCAAGTACTTCCGGTGAGTCGGCCAGAGGATGTGAATGAAACATACAGTAACCTGACAATCTTTCAGGGAAGTGTTCTGTAAAAGCAAGGGTAACATATCCCCCAAGCGAATGACCAGTCAAAAATACTTTTTCAATTTCAAGATGCTTCAATAATTCCTCAATTATCTCAGCCATGAATTCCATGGTGTGTATCTCTCCAAAAATATCCGATTGGCCGTGTCCTGGCAGATCAGGTGTAATAACTCTGTATTTTTCTGCAAGTTTCCCGGAGAAGTCATTCCACATATATGATGTTTCAAGGTAACCATGTAGCAGAACAATTACCTGCCCTTCGCCCTTATCTGTATAATGGATTTTTGCATTCCGGTATTTAAAAAAATAACCTGTCATTCTAATCTGTTTCGGATAAAATTATTTCAATTAACTGAGAAATGTATGTTGTTAATATGATTTATTAATCTTATTTTTATAAACAATTATCATAAAATAAATAATTATTTTGTAAATGTTTTATAACCAATGAATAAGGTTTTGTTTTCATCAATTTCCAAAAAGTTCACTATGGCTCTTGCCGGGCTCTTTCTTCTGATGTTCCTTCCTGTTCACCTTGTGATCAATCTCATGCTCCTTAAGAGTGACCCTGCCCCTTTCAATAAGGCTGCTCATTTCATGGCATCATTCCCGGTTATAAAAGCCATAGAAATTGTTCTTTTTGCAGCGCTGATAATTCATTTGCTGTATGGCATTTATGTCCAGATCCTTAATTGGCTTTCACGTCCGATAAGATATACTGTCTGGCATAAAACCGAGACATCTTTCTTCTCCAGGTTCATGATATGGACCGGGGCTTCAATTCTTACCTTTCTGATAATTCACTTCTTCAACTTCTATTTCATAAGACTGGGTTTAGTCGAGGGAAATCCTGAGGATTTCTATTCAGTAGCTCATGGCCTTTTTAAAATCACAGCATACAATATTATTTACCTTGTCTGTTTTGTACTTCTCGGGCTACATCTTTTTCACGCTTTCTCTTCAGCTTTCCAGACACTGGGATTGAATCACAGGATATGGACACCGGTTGTTAAAGTTGTAGCATGGATCTATGCAATACTGATTCCTGCCGGATTTGCATCTATCCCATTAATTATCTGGCTATTTAAATAATCTTGAACAACAAGAAAATATAATAAAATGACAAAATTGGATTCAAAAATACCAGAAGGACCATTAGCAGAAAAATGGACACATCACCAGTCATCAGTCAAACTTGTAAGCCCTGCCAATAAGAAGAAACTGGATATAATCGTTGTCGGTGCAGGTGCGGCGGGAGCATCTGCAGTGGCCTCTCTCGCAGAACTTGGATACAATGTTAAGGTCTTCGTGTTTCAGGATTCATCTCGCAGAGCACATTCAATAGCTTCGCAGGGAGGTATCAATGCAACAAAAAATTATAAAAATGATGCTGACAGCGATTATCGCCTTTTCTATGACATGATCAAAGGGGGTGATTTTCGGGCAAGAGAAGCAAATGTTTATCGTGCTGCTGAAGTAAGCAATAAAATAATAGATCAATATGTGGCACAGGGTGTACCCTTTGCCAGAGAATACAGTGGCTATCTTTCGAATCGTTCATTCGGAGGTGTTCAGGTTTCCAGAACTTTTTATGCACAGGGACAAACGGGTCAGCAATGTACATTAGCAGCTTATCAGGCATTGATGAGACAAACAAAAAGTGGAAAAGCAAAAATATTCCCCCGTCGCGATATGCTCGATCTGGTAGTAATTGATGGAAGGGCCAGGGGAATTATTACAAGAAATCTTATAACTGGCGAGATTGAACGACATTCAGCTCATGCCGTTATTTTGGCCACAGGGGGATTCGGTACAATTTATTACCTGTCAACACTTGCCATTAATTCCAATGGCAGCGCTGCTATGGCCGCTTTCAGAAAAGGAGCTCTTATTGCCAACCCAAGCATGGCACAGATACATCCAACATGCGTTCCTGTTCTTAATGAATATCAGTCAAAGCTGACACTGATGTCAGAATCACTCAGGAACGACGGAAGAGTGTGGGTACCAAAGAAAAAAGGTGATAAACGACCTGCAAACCAAATAAAAGAAGAAGAAAGAGATTATTATCTTGAACGTAAATATCCTGCTTTCGGCAACCTGGTACCAAGGGATGTGGCTTCCAGGGCCGCCAAAGAAAGATGCGACGAAGATTATGGCGTAGGAGATACAGGATTATCCGTCTATCTTGATTTCAGAGATGCTCTTAAAGCACAGGGTATGGAAGCTATAAAAGCCAAATATGGAAATCTTTTTGATCTGTATAATAAAGTTACCGGGATAAATCCATACGAAGAGCCTATGAGGATATATCCTGCTTCTCATTATACTATGGGAGGATTATGGGTTGATTATAACCTGATGACAACAATACCGGGCCTGTACGCTATCGGAGAGGCTAATTTTTCTGACCATGGCTCCAACCGCCTTGGTGCAAGTTCCCTCATGCAATGTTCTGGAGACGGATATTTCATCCTTCCTGTTACTATCGGTGATTATCTTGCCGATCAAATAAAAATCCCACGGATATCTAGTGATACTCCCGAATTTGAGGAAGCAGAAAAAGCTGTTAAAGAGAAACTAAATAAGCTTATATCAATAAAAGGGACCAAAACTCCTACATCCTTTCATAAAAGACTTGGAAATATTTTATGGACATATTCCGGTATGAAAAGGAACGAAGAAGGATTAAAAAAAGCCATGACACTTATAACAGAACTCAAGGAAGAATTCTGGAAAGATGTTAAGGTGGCCGGCGGCTTAGATGAATTAAATCATGAACTTGAGAAAGCAAACAGGATAGCTGACTTCTTTGATCTTGCGAGTCTTATCGTTACCGATGCACTCAACCGCAGGGAATCATGTGGTGCACACTTCAGGGAAGAGTATCAGACAGAAGAAGGAGAACCCCTGCGTGATGATGAAAACTATGCCTATGTTGCTGCCTGGGAATATACAGGGGATACGTCTGATCCTATACTTCACAAGGAAGAGCTAAAGTTTGAATTTGTAACACCAATAAAAAGAAGCTACAAATAAAAAGAAAGAAATTAATACTCAAATTTTGTATTAAAATGAATATAACACTTAAAATCTGGCGTCAGAAAAACGAGGAAGATAAAGGTAAATTTGTTACATATAAGCTTGATAGTGTTTCTACTGAAATGACCTTTCTTGAAATGCTGGACTATCTTAATGAAAAACTTGTTACGGAAGATCAGAATCCTGTTGCTTTCGATAGTGACTGCCGTGAAGGTATTTGCGGAACGTGCGGATTGTATATAAACGGAAGGCCACACGGACCACAAAAGGGTGTTACTACATGCCAGTTAAGCATGAGTCTTTTCAAGGACGGAGATACTATAACGGTTGAACCATGGAGGTCGAGAGCTTTCCCTGTAATAAAAGACCTTATTATTGACAGAAGTTCATTTGATAAACTTATACAGGCAGGCGGATATATTTCTGTGAATACCGGTGCTGCTCCTGAAGCAAACTCCATTCCTGTAAAAAAAGAGAATGCAGAAAGAGCTTTTGAATCAGGAATCTGTATTGGCTGTGGGGCATGTGTTGCCGCCTGCAAAAATGCTTCTGCCATGCTCTTTGTTTCATCAAAGATCTCACAGCTGGCCCTCCTTCCCCAGGGCCGGGTTGAAGCAAATGAAAGGGTAAGAGCTCTGATAGAAAAAATGGATGAACTCGGATTTGGTAATTGCTCAAATACCGGAGCCTGTGAAGCCGAATGCCCAAAGGAGATCAAACTCACCAATATTGCCAGAATGAACAGAGAGTACTATAAAGCCTATTGAGTATTAGGTACTGAAATAAGTGTCATTGTATTTATTTCCAATGCAGAGAGGTATCCATAACCCATCTCTGTACTATAAACACAACCCGTATCTATTGGAATAACACTTGATCGTTCATTGATTTTTTGTTTTACAAAATCAATCCTTTTGGGCCTGTGACCATGGATTATTATCTTCCCCTGCAAGATTGGATTTGTGTAAACAGGGAAACATTCCCATATCATGGTATGCCTGTCAGAAAACGGATCAGCATTATTATCATTGAAACCCGCATGAACAAAAATGTAATTTTCTGATTTAATATAATATTCAAGACCTAAAAAGAAATCCAGATATTTTTTGTCCAGTTCACGTATATCGTCAATCCCAAAGCTTTCGAGAGTTGTCATTCCATTGTTCATGAACCAGAGATACTGATTTATTTCATCCTCATAGGAGTCAAGAAGCATCTGTTCATGATTACCGGTTAAGACACTTATATTGAATCCCGAGCTTTTAAGGTCGATAATGAAGTCTATTACTTCTTTACTATACTCGCCACGGTCAATATAATCACCCAGAAGAATCAGCCTATCTTTTTTCTTCAGGTCTATTTCTTCTACTACCAGTTTATAAAAAGGTGCGAAGCATCCATGTATATCACTTATTGCAAAAAATCGATCCATATCTATCTCTCTTTTGAACTTGTTTGAACAACTAAAATAATATCATTACAAAAAGTAAACAAAATTCATATTAATTGATCAATTTATTCTACTTCCTGCAACAATGAAGTTTATTTTTACGTATAAATAATACGTGGAAGTGTTATTAACAACACCTGCCTGAATTAGATTTTTTTGAACTTTTTAATAATCAATGCAATTTAAATGCGAATACTGATTGTTATTAACAAATTTATGTTATATTCGCAGAGGTTTCCAACAGTTTATTAACATCTCTTTTAAAATGCCGTATCGTAGATTGCCTAACACTGATGCTGCCAGGGTCAGGGCCATGAAGACTGCTCTTGATAAAGGGAAAGAACTCCCTCCCAATAAGATGGCCTATTCAGCAAAATTATTAGTAAGATTACAAAGATTTCTTCCCCTGTTTGAACAAAGTATTCAGCTTCAAAGACTGGCTATTGCCTCACAAAATAAGAAAACGAAGGATTATAATGATGTATCAAAAAAGGCAAAAATCTATCTGACACATTTTGTCAGAGTAATGAATATGGCGATTTTCCGTGGTGATCTTCCTGCCGAGACAAGAGCATATTATGGATTGACAACCAACGAATTGACAGTGCCATCCCTGAACTCAGAGAATGAATTGATTAGCTGGGGACGTAGAATCATTGAAGGAGAGGAATTCAGATTACGTAAAGGCAGTAGCCCGATTACTAATCCTACAATTGCAGTCGTAAAAGTCAGATTTGAAAATTTCATTGATGCATGCAATAATAATAAGATACTTGCCAAAAAAACTCTTGATTACTCTGAAAGGTTAAGTGATATGAGGAAAGAAGCAGATAAAATAATACTTGAAATATGGAATGAGGTTGAGGCAGGTTGCAATTCTCTTCCTGAGGTAGATAGAAAAAAAATGTGTGAAGAATATGGTCTCGTTTATTTTTACAGGAAGAATGAAATTGAAAGAGCTTAATACAAAAGTTCAAAATCCTGTAAGCACCGGCATAGTTTATTTATCATCCATTCACCCAAATAATATTCAGCATTGACTATAGGCAACATATCGTTGGCTGAACATCCTTTGTTCCTTGCTCCCATGGAAGATATTACAGATCCTTCTTTCAGGATGGTCTGTAAGAAGCATGGCGCTGATTTTATGTATACTGAATTTATCTCATCCGACGGACTCATACGTAACGGTTATAAAAGTGTAAGTAAACTTAATATCTATGATTTTGAAAGACCAATTGGAATGCAGCTTTATGGTCATCTGAAAGATGCTATGGTAGAAGCAGCACTAATTGCTGAAGAATCAAAACCGGAACTTATTGATATAAATTTCGGCTGTCCTGTAAAAAGAATAGCAAGCCGGGGGGCAGGAGCAGGAATGCTTAAGAATATACCATTGATGGTTGAAATAACCTCTGCAATTGTAAAAAGTGTTAAACTGCCTGTTACCGTAAAAACACGTCTGGGATGGGATGATGAGAGCAAAAATATTGTTGAGGTGGCAGAGAGACTACAGGATACAGGAATTCAGGCAATTACCATTCATGGCAGAACAAGAGTCCAACTATATAAAGGCAATGCCGATTGGACACTTATAGGCGCCGTAAAAAACAACCCAAGAATGAGAATACCTGTAATAGGTAATGGGGATATTGACGGACCCTTAAAAGCAAAAGAAATGTTAGATCGCTATGGTGTTGATGGTATTATGATAGGACGTGCTTCCGTAGGCAGACCATGGATATTCAGAGATATTAAACATTTTCTCAACACAGGAGAACTATTGCCCGAACCATCTGTAAATGAGAAAACCGACATCGCCATTTTTCACCTCGGAAAATCACTTGAATTCAAAGAGGGAACCCGGGCAATATATGAAATGCGCCGTCATCTCTCTAACTATTACAAAGGATTACCCCATTTCAAAGAGACAAGGTTGAAACTACTAACCAGCCTGGATATAGAAGAAATTAAAAATATACTGGAAAATATCCGTCAGAAATGGGGTGATTTCAGGACCAGTGAAACATCTTCCGTATATGATACCTGAATGATTCCCTGTAGATTAAAGTTTACTCAGAAGAATTGAGAATCCTTTCCATTTAAATATAACTCCCAGGATAGATATTACCAGCATTCCCATAAATAACATTGAAATAAAATCAATCCAGGGATTAATTTCGATCTGTTGATATAATGCAGGTGTCTGTAGCGCTGATGATTCATGCGTTACCATAATACAGAGAAAAACGTTATTTGCTGCATGTGCTCCTATAGCTGCCTCAACACCATCATCCATAATTGTAATGATCCCGAATATCAATCCAAATAGAATATATTGAGGCATCATGGTTCCGAATCCAAATTCTGAGACTTCCGGATTTAAAATATGCATTAATCCGAAAATTATAGACGTCATAATCAGCGGTATCCACCTGTTCCTTGCTAATATTGCAAATCCCTGCATAAGGTAACCCCGACAAATGATCTCCTCAAATGCAGCCTGAAATGGAATAAATAATAGTGACATCAGAATAAGAGGTGCCAGAGTGATAATCGACCTGTTGTTCATCTTGAAGTTCAGGGGATCCAGCTTAATACAAATAAAAAGATATATTACCGATACAATAAACCATACTAATCCTGAAATGAAAAACCTGTTCCACCTGAAAGAGTTTGTCCCATTAATTATGCACATAAGACCTTTCTGATTCAACGGTTTAATGAGCATAATAAATGTTATTAATCCCATTAAGAAAGGGAATATCATCATGAACAGGTAAAGGTTGGAATCCAGACCCAAGATGTTAAGATTGTATGGATCTTCTGCCAGTTGTGTTATTATTTCAGGATTATCTGCTCCCCTGACAACCATTGCAACCATTAGAGGTATAGCACCAATAGTATTTGTTATAATAAAAATCGCGACCAGCATTATCAGATATCTCCAGAAGGCATTCTTCCCGGTAAATGAAGATTCAAGATGATTCATAATTATTAAGATTCAAAGTGCAGGGCACGGGATTTTGTTTATAGATCAGTAGTTGCTTTTTTGGGATAATCTATTGAATAATGGAGGCCTATGCTTTCCTTGCGGGCCATCGCATATTTTATTATTATATAGCCTACAGTAATAATGTTCCTCAGTTCACAGATTTTTTTTGAGATAAGTGACCTTTTATAAAGGCTTTCTGTTTCCTGGTAAAGTATTTCAAGACGCACCAAGGCTCTTTGAAGACGTAGATTTGATCTTACTATTCCTACATAATTGCTCATTATCATCTGCACTTCTTTAATGCTCTGTGTAATAAGAACCATTTCCTCGAGATGTGTTGTACCCTTATAGTCCCATTCAGGTATTTTTTCTTCGAAATCAATCTCCTTAATTCTTTGAGATGAATCCATAGCGGCCCTGTGTGCATAAACAGCTGCTTCAATAAGCGAATTTGATGCAAGTCTGTTAGCTCCATGAAGTCCTGTCGAAGATGCCTCACCAATAGCATAAAGCCGGTCAATAATACACTTTCCGTCCATATCTACTTCGATACCTCCACAGGAATAGTGCTGAACAGGCACCACGGGGATCATATCCCTGGTAATGTCTATACCTCTGGCAAGACAATGCTCATAAACATTCGGGAAATGTTCTTTAAGTTTTTCCGGGTCAAGATGAGTACAGTCGAGCCAAACATGATCATCTCCCCATATTTTCATTTCGTTATCAATAGCACGGGCAACTATATCTCTTGGGGCAAGAGAGCCCCTGCTGTCATATCTTTTCATGAATTTTTCTCCCTGTATGTTTTTCAGAACAGCGCCGAATCCCCTGAGAGCTTCCGTTATCAGGAAAGACGGTCTGGCATTAGGATCATAGAGTGATGTTGGATGAAACTGTACAAATTCCATATTCTCGATCGTTGCCTTTGCCCTGTATGCCATTGCAATACCATCCCCTGTGGCTATCTCCGGATTTGTTGTTGTGAGATAAACATTACCTATACCACCGGTAGCCACAACCGTGATTTTTGAAAGAAAAGCTATGACCTTCTGGTTTTCCAGATCTGCAATATAAGCGCCAAAACATTTAATATCAGGATAATTACGCTTTACAACTTCACCCAGATGATGTTGTGTTAGAAGTTCAATAGCAAAATGGTGTTCATAGATATCGATATTCGAGTCTTCTTTTATCCTTTCAATAAGAGTTTTTTGAATAACCTCTCCTGTTTTATCCTTATGATGCAGTATTCTGGATTCAGAGTGACCTCCCTCTCTTGCAAGATCGTATGTGCCATCAGTATTCTTATCGAAAGGCACTCCCATATCAATCAGCTCCTTTATCCTGTCGGGAGCCTCTTTTACTACCATTTTCACAACTTCCTCATCACAACAGCCGTCACCAGCAATAATAGTATCATTAAAATGTTTTTTATAATTATCCGGCTCACTGAAGACAGAAGCTATACCTCCTTGTGCATAACTCGTATTAGTATCTCTGAGATTTGCTTTTGTTACAACAGAAACCTTACCATACCTTGAAGCCTTAAGGGCAAATGTTAGTCCCGCTATCCCTGAACCAAGGACAAGAAAATCGGTTCTTTTCTTCATTGCTATATCCCCTGTAAAAGATGTAAAGATACAAATAGAATTTATTTTGAATATCAGTCTATATGGTTCTTCGGTCGTCATTATCCGTTACATCTTAACTGAAGACTCTTTACAGATTGTAAAACCAAACTTTTTCATATACTTTTGCCTTCCGTATCATAACAATAAAAGTTATTATGGCCCAGGAAGATCTATTCAAGAAACTGATAGCACATTGCAAAGAGTACGGGTATGTATTCCCTTCAAGCGAGATTTATGACGGATTAAGTGCAGTTTATGATTATGGGCAATATGGTGTTGAACTTAAAAACAACATTAAAAAATACTGGTGGGATAGTATGGTCATGCTTAATGAGAATATAATAGGTATTGATTCTGCAATCTTTATGCATCCCACCATCTGGAAAGCCTCGGGGCATGTTGATGCATTTAATGACCCATTGATAGATAATAAAGATTCCAAAAAAAGATATCGTGCTGATATGCTCATTGAAGAGCATATAGCTAAAATTGAGGAAAAGATAAACAGGGAAATTGAAAAAGCAAATAAGAGATTCGGTGATGCCTTTGATGAGAAAAAATTCAGGGAAACAAACCAGCGTGTTCTCTCAAATCAGGCTAAGATAGACGAAATAAACAACCGCTACATAAATGCTATGAATGATAATGATCTGGACGGATTACGACAGATTATTATCGATAATGAGATAGTGTGCCCGATATCAGGTACCAGGAACTGGACAGAGGTAAGACAGTTTAATCTGATGTTTTCTACTGAAATGGGTTCCACACTGGAGGGTGCAAACAAGGTTTATCTGCGTCCTGAGACGGCACAGGGTATTTTCGTAAACTTCCTCAATGTGCAGAAAACAGGCAGGATGAAGATTCCCTTTGGGATTGCACAGATAGGTAAGGCATTCAGGAACGAGATCGTTGCCAGGCAGTTTATCTTCAGGATGAGAGAATTTGAACAGATGGAAATGCAATATTTTGTAAAGCCAGGCTCCGAACTCGAATGGTTCAGATATTGGAAGGATATAAGGATGAAATGGTTTAAGGCTTTTGGTTTTGGGGATGATAATTACCGCTTTCATGATCATGCCAAGCTTTCCCATTATGCAAATGCAGCCACTGATATAGAATTCAAATTCCCTATAGGCTTCAAGGAAGTGGAGGGGATACATTCTCGTACTGACTTCGATCTTAAACAACACCAGCAGTATAGCGGAAAGAAAATGCAATATTTTGATCCTGAGAAAGGAGAATCATATATCCCATATGTTATTGAAACTTCAATAGGTGTTGACAGGACCTTCCTGCATGTTATCTCAGGTGCCTATCTTGAGGAAGAGCTTAAAAAAGAGGATGGAACAACAGACAAACGGGTGGTACTGCGACTCCCGGCATTTCTTGCCCCTGTCAAACTTGCAGTGATGCCACTGGTAAGAAAAGATGGCCTGCCTGAAATAGCCGAAAAAATCATCGATGATCTTAAGTTTGACTTTAACTGCCAGTATGATGACAAGGATTCTATAGGCAGAAGATATAGACGGCAGGATGCAATCGGTACACCTTATTGTATTACAATTGATCACCAAACCTTAGAGGACCAAACAGTTACAATCAGGTACCGGGATTCAATGAAACAAGAAAGGGTCTCAATAAACAAGCTGAGAAATATTATTAAAGACCTTGTATCAGTGACCGAAGCTCTGAAAAAGATTTAGAACCTTATTTTTTGAAGATTTCTGCAATAATATCAACTTATAACAGGGATCAGTACCTTCCCGGATTATTTGATGCATTTAGATCACAGACACTACCTGTATCAGATTTTGAGGTGATTATTATAAATAATAATTCAAACGATAATACTGAATTATTGTCAAATGAATTTCTTAAAAATAAAGAAGGTATCAATGTAAGGTATTATAAAGAGACAAATCAGGGATTATCATATGCCAGGAATAGGGGGATTAAAGAAGCTCTGGGTGAGTTGGTAACATTTATTGATGATGATGCAATTCCTACAGAAGAATTCCTTGAGAAAACAATAAAATTCTTCGATGAACATCCTGATGCTGGTGCAGCAGGAGGAAAAATACTTCTAAAATTTCTGGATAAAAAACCTGACTGGTACAACAAGTTTCTATCCCCTCTCCTTTGATATTTTAATTACGGCGATAAGACAAAAATATTTGGAAATGATTATTTCCGTGGCTCTAATATGACATTCAGGAGGTCATTGTTCAATACTTTTAAACCATTTAATACAAAACTTGGACGTACAGGAGAAGTTCTAACCGGTGGTGAAGAAAAAGAATTATTTTACAGACTTAAAAGAAACGGGGTTCAGCTATGGTATATCCCGGAAGCTATT
This sequence comes from uncultured Rikenellaceae bacterium, assembly GCA_964617415.1. Taxonomy (GTDB): domain Bacteria; phylum Bacteroidota; class Bacteroidia; order Bacteroidales; family VadinHA17; genus LD21. Next base: position 12,814 of record CAZTXH010000018.1, read on the forward strand.
GTATACCATCTTGTTCCTGCAGAACGGACTACTTTTGATTTTATCAGGAAACAAGCAACAGGTACAGGGAGGGGGAAAAAGGTACAAGCCAAAATTGAAGGAGGATTCTCTATATTCAAAACCTATGTGTATGAAGACCTTAGATGGGGAGCTTCATTACTAATTGCATTATACTATTTTTTATCATTCAGGTTCCCGAAAGGCATTATAATCTTAAGGTTTCGTTATTGGGTGAGTAAGGCTCTGATCAATTCTTAAAGAATATGACTGAATTGTTGAGAAAGATTAAAAGGATTTTAAGGTTAACTAAAAAGACCTCCAAAATTAAAGGTCATGAATTAATTATGAAACATGAATCTTTAATCTTCAGCAATATCAATGATAATGAGTATATAATTGAGATCGGCTCAGACAGAGATGCAGGATCGACATATTACATCGCCTTACTGGCTAACAGGTATAATCTGAATTTTATAACTGTCGATATTGACGAAAAAGCGACATCAAGGGCAGGCAAAATAATAAGTAAAATAAATAAAAACTTCATGGCAATTAATGATTTTGGGGAAAACTTTTTACGTGAATTCTCCGGCTCCATCAGGCTTGCTTACCTTGATGCATTTGATATCCCTGGTAATTGGCATTCCAGGGAAACTATACAATCATACGCCGACAAAAATCTCCAGATCACTCTTGATAATTGCCATAAAATGCATTATGAATGTGCGGTATCATTAGCACAGATTATGCCTGTAAACAGTTTTATATGTTTTGATGATGTCAATCCGATTGATGACCAGAATAATCTGATCTTTGATAAGGTATCAAAAGATTATAAAAAATGGAGTGGCAAAGGGGCTCTGGCAATTCCTTTTCTCTTAGAGAACGATTTTGAAGTCATTGATAATAAACGGGCATGTGCTTTATTAAGAAAAACAAAACCAGAAAATTAAATGAAAATCAGTGACACTGTCTATATTATTGGTAACGGTCCAAGTCTGAACAGGATAGATATCCGGAAACTTAAAGGAAAAGACACAATCTCCTTTAACAGGGCTTTTATTGCCTACGATGAATGGGGATTTTTTCCAAAATACTATATGGTTGTTGATGTAATAGTCCTTGAAAATATAAAGCAAAATGTAAAAGAGCTTATGGAAAACTCACCTATTGAGAGATTTTTTCTTCCACTATGGTCTAAATCCTATTTCGGAATTAATGAAAAAATAATTTACCTGAATCTCAGAAATTCCTGGCTCTTTAACAGGAGAATTTGGGGAAGAAATTTCAACAGGCTAAGCCTGATAGCAAATGTTGGAGCAACTTCAGTCCCTGTTCTTAAAATACTTGGTTATAAGAACTTCATTATCCTGGGAACAGACTGTAATTATGTTGAACAGAATATCAAGAGTGTCGATATTGAATATAATCCCGAAGATAAAAGCGGCCGGAGAATAGTATTTAAATCCACAGGGGATGATGATCCAAATCATTTCAGGCCTGACTATTTCGGAAAAGGGACCGAGTACAGTAAGCC
>CAZTXH010000019.1:0-14093 GCA_964617415.1 uncultured Rikenellaceae bacterium
CTCAATCACCCGAATCAGGAGAAACTGATATCAGAAGGTAACTGGGCAGAAGGTGTTTATCCATACAGAAAAGAGTTTAAATAATAACCTGATGAGAAAATGAGCACACAGACACTCATACCAATAGGACCCTATCACCCACTGCAGGAAGAACCTGAGTTATTCAAACTTTACTGCGATGGCGAAATAGTAAAAGACATCAAATGGGAAACAGGTTATAATCACCGAGGTATTGAAAAACTAAGTGAATCAAAAAGCTATGAGCAGGTATTTTTTCTTGTAGAGAGAATTTGCGGAATATGTTCAACCTCACATCCCTTTGCTTTTGCTAATGCCGTTGAGGAGATCGTAGGAAAAGAAATAACTGACAGAACAAAATATATCAGATCAATTATCGGGGAACTTGAACGTATTCACAGTCACCTTCTCTGGGCCGGACTTGCCGGACATTTTCTTGGATATAATACTGTTTTCATGTGGGTATGGAAATATCGGGAACCTATACTTGACCTTTTTGAAATGATAACCGGTAACAGGAACAGTTATGCTATGTTTAAGGTTGGAGGAGTCCGCAGGGATATTGAAAACGATAAAATTCCTGCTATCCGGAAAGTCTTGGATGAATTTAAGAAAAAGAATGATCTGCTTACAGGTGCAGTTATGGATGATCCGGTAATACATGCAAGAACCAAAGGTGTTGGTGTCCTTTCAAAGCAAGATGTTATTGATTATGCTGCTGTGGGACCTACAGCAAGAGTTTCAGGTGTTGCAATTGATGTGAGGAATGATGATCCTTATGCTGCATACCCACTTGTAGACTGGAAGGTTATCACAGCTGAAGAGGGTGACGTATTCGCGAAAGTAGAAGTCAGACTGCTCGAGATGTATGAATCAATATCGATAATTAACCAGTGCCTTGATGGACTTAAGAAGACAAAAGAAGGAGATATAAGTATAGTTGTAAAAGAGATACCCGAAGGTATCGGCACGGGACACGCTGAAGCTCCCAGGGGTGAAGTATTTCACTTTGTTGTATCAGATGGTTCAAACTCACCAGTAAGACATAAAATAAGGGCTCCGAGTTATGTCAATATTGCGACTTTTAAGAAATCGTGTATAGGACAGACAATTTCAGATGCCACAATTTCCCTTGCGGCTGTTGACCCATGCTACTGCTGTACAGAACGGATGGCGGTTGCCTATGATCATCATTCCGGCAAGAAAATCTGGAATGCAAATGATCTTATCAAATTATCATCAGACAAAACATCCGAACTTAAGAAAAATATTATCAGGCAGAAATGAATGAGTTTATCTCCATAATATCACAGCCAGCAGCTTGCGGTTTTCTGCAATTTCTTATTCTTGTACCAATTGCCGCCGGAGTTCTGCTATTCCTGATTCCTGATAAGTTTGTAACAGCAAAGGGAATCATTGCCCTCCTGATAAGTTTATTGATAGGATATATGACTATCTCATTATTCAGCTCATCGGCCCAGATGGTAGTTCTTGACGAAATGATCGGGAAATCATGTATCCTGTTGTTTGGCTCAAACGTGTTACAGGGCGCAGAAAAATACTTTACATTTACAATTGACAATCTAAGCAAGCTTATTGTGCTGCTTATCAGTATTTTTGCCTTCTTAATTTTATTATACTCACTTGTTTATATTAAGTCAGGACGAGCAAAACATTATTACCCCTGGTTTCTCATTACTATTGGCTGTTCCTATGGTGCCGTATTGGCTGACAATCTTATATTATTCCTTACTTTCTGGGGAATATTAGGGCTTACCCTTTACAAACTTATTCCTGGCCGTAATGAGGAAAGTTCTGCTACTGCAAAGAAAACCCTTATTCTCATTGGTGCATCAGATTCAATAATGATCATTGGAATAGCTATGCTATGGAGACTCACAGGAAGTCTGAGTATAGATTCTATTAATCTGCATACCATCAATATACTTGAAATAACTGCTTTTCTGGCACTTCTTATAGGCAGCTTCACAAAAGCAGGAGCATTTCCTTTTCATTCATGGGTTCCGGATTATACAAAAGATGCTCCAGCTTCTTCTTCTGCCCTGCTGCCTGCTTCACTTGATAAATTGCTTGGAATATATTTTCTGGCAAGGATAACCATGGATATCTTTATTCTTAATGAATGGATGAAATTGCTTTTACTTATAATAGGAGCAATAACAATTATCAGTGGAGGTATGATGGCCATTGTCCAACATAATTACAAACGCTTACTCGGATTCAGTACAGTGTCCCAGGTAGGATATATGATACTTGGATTCGGGCTCGGTTCAATTATTGGTATTGCTGCCGGTCTTTTTCACATGATCAACAATGCTCTGTACAAAAGTGGACTGTTGCTTTCCTCAGGCTGTGTAGAACACAGAACAAAAGAAGAAAATTTCGACAAGATCGGTGGTCTTTCGAAAGCTATGCCTGTAACTTTCCTTGCAGCTCTTATTTTTGCCATATCTATTTCCGGAGTACCTCCTCTTAACGGATTTGCATCGAAATGGATGATATACCAGGGGATAATTGATTTTGGTTCCGGAGCCGGAATTGCAAGCAAACTCTGGGTAATATGGCTTGGCCTGGCTGTACTGGGATCAGTTCTGACACTGGCAAGCCTTATCAAGTTCATCGGTGGTATATTTCTCGGCCGCCGTAAAGCTTCTCTTGAGAATGTACATGAAGTTCCCTTTTTAATGTGGATACCCCTGGTTGTACTTGCACTGGCATGTATCGGCTTTGGCATTTTTGCCACAAATTTCATTGTGCCAAAAGTAATAATGCCCGTGTCAGGTGAATTCCAGTTTTTGGGATTCTGGAATTCCCAACTGGTGTCGCTGCTTGTTATTATCTCATTGATTCTCGGAGTTATTCTTTACCTTATACTCAATATTAAAAAATTCAGAAGAGAGGATAGCTTTATTGGCGGTGAGAGGTTCCAGGATCGGACAAGCTACCCTACACCTGAATTCTATAAGACAATAGGTGAATTCAGGTTCTTTTCCTGGGTTTATCGAAAAGCTGAAGAGAAATGGTTTGATATTTACGATTTGTCTAAGAGATTTGTTCTCTGGATAAGTCATCTGTTCAGTGAGGCTCACACAGGTGTGTTGCCAGGTTATATTATCTGGGCCTGTGCGGGATTAATTATTATGTTGCTAATTATGATAAAAATAACCTGATTTAAATGGAAATTACCTTATCCATAATAACAGGCCTGATGATACTTGGGGCATTATATGCAATCCATGCAAAAGATCTGCTGTCAGCGGTTATTGCATGTGGAATTGTAGGATATGGACTTGTGATCTGTTTCCTCCTTCTTAAGGCTCCTGACCTGGCAATTGTACAGATAGTGGTTGAAACAATATCTCTCATCATAATGGTGGCTGTAGTACTTGACAGCTCCAGGAAAGAATTGTTCTCAAAACCTGATGCACAGGGATATGTATCATCAATTACAGCTATACTACTGGTTGTGGTATTGTTTTACTTCTTTAAGATCTCAATAGAGACTCTTGATGCTTTAGGACAAGGCACTCTTCGTATGGCTACACATTATATTGAAGGAGCTACTACAAAAACAGGAAGTGCCAACCTGGTTACAGGTGTGATATTTGACTTCAGAGGTTACGATACCCTTGGTGAAGCAACTGTACTTATAACAGCTGTGCTGGGAGTAATAACGATATTAAGAATAAAAGGGAAAAAATAGTAAGTCCCCCTCCATGGAGAGCTTGGGGGGTGTAAAAAACGAAATATATGAAAGGAATGACACTCATAGTAAAGAAAACAACACAGCTACTGGCCGGGTTAATATTTCTTTATGGTATATATGTGATTATACATGGTCATCTTACACCAGGTGGAGGCTTTGCAGGTGGGGTACTTATTGCTGGATCCTTTATCCTGCTCATACTTGCTAACGGAAGTGACTTTATGAAGCTAACCAAAAAGGAGACAGGTTCGACGATCTATGAGAATCTTGCAATCCTGGTTGTAGTTTTCCTGGCAATATCCGGTCTGCTTTACGGAGCAAAGACCTTTTTCCTCAACTGGCTTCCTAAAGGAACGCTGGGTAAACTTGTAAGTGCCGGAATGTTACCTCTATACAATATTTTTATTGGTATTGAGGTAGCAGCTTCTATCCTTTCAATCTTTTTAGCGCTGGTAATTTTTAAAGAAGAAATATCAGAATGATACCTTATTTATTGTGCTTTATATTATTTCTTGTAGGACTCTATGGAGTAATAACCAGAAGAAACCTGGTGAAAATTGCTATTTCATTATCAATAATGGAATTCAGTATCTTCCTGTTTTTTACACTTATCGGATATGTAGAAGAAGGTGTAGCTCCAATAGTTGATCCTGCTGATCCAGTCAAGACATATGTCGATCCTTTGCCACAGGCAATGGTTCTGACTGCAATCGTTATCGGGCTTGCGACTACAGCAATGCTGATGGCTGTGATAATAAGGATATACAGGAAATACGGGACTTTTGACATAAGAGAGATAAAAAACTTAAGAGGGTAAATTATGAATCCGCTGATACCATTATTTGTTGTTATTCCCCTTGCAGGTGCTTTCCTGATTATGATTCTTGGCAGTTTCATAAAGAACTTGAATAAATATCTTGCCTCTCTTGTTCTTCTGTTTCTGGTGAGTGTCAGTTTCTATTTTCTTTTTACTACCGGCAACAAAATATTAGTATACAAAGTCGGAGGATGGGAAGCCATAAACAGCATTCCCATAGGTATTTATATGGTCCTTGACGCCTTCACGGCGATAGTCCTGTGTGTCATAAACCTCATCGGTTTCCTCTCAGTTTTTTATTCAATATCTTATATAAGCAGGTATACAGCAGAAAATAATTTTTATTCACTTTTCTGTCTGATGATTGCAGGTATGAATGGAGTGGTTCTCAGCGGTGATATGTTCAATATTTTTGTTTTCATCGAGATTTCGGCTATATCATCCTATGCTCTAGTCGCCTTTGGAGTCGAGAAAAATGAACTGGAAGCAACATTTAAATATCAAGTACTGGGTGGACTTGCTTCATTTCTGATATTAATAGGTATAGCTTTCATTTACTGGAAAGCAAAAACCCTCAATATTGCTGACATAAAAAATGTTTTCAGCTCAGGGTATGACAGAAAATATTATCTCCTGATTCAGATACTTCTTTTAAGCGGCTTTGGATTGAAAGCTGCTATAATACCATTTCATGCATGGCTTCCCGATGCACATTCTTCGGCACCTTCTCCAATATCTGCCATGTTATCTGGCGTGCTCATAAAAGCAGTTGGTATTTATGTCATCATACGGCTATTCTTCAATATGTTTGCAATAAGTGAAAGCATGGCTATCCTTATTACTACCCTGGGAACATTGTCAATGGTAGTCGGTGCTTTTCTTTCAATTGGACAATGGGATCTGAAAAGGCTTCTGGCTTATAGTAGCATAAGTCAGCTGGGATACGTTGTTCTATCGGTTGGTATAGGTATGATACTTATTTCAAGAGGTATCAGAAGCGAAATTGCTGCACTGGCAATAGCTGGTGGTATTTTTCATCTGATTAACCATGCAGCATTTAAAGGATTATTGTTCCTCAATGCTGGTGCAATAGAATATACTATTGGCACACGTAATCTGCAGGAAATGGGAGGCTTATCAAAATCAATGCCTGCAACATCTGCAACATCTTTAGTTGCATCTCTGTCAATATCCGGCATACCCCCATTTAATGGATTTTTCAGCAAGCTGATCATTATTGTTGCAGCTATATTGGCAAAGTTTTATTTCCTGGCTCTACTGCTGTAATTGTCAGTATAATAACCCTGGCTATATTTATGAAATTCCAACGATATGCCTTTTACAACAAAAAAGACAAAGGGAATAGAATAAAAATCAAGGAAGTACCATTCCCAATGTTGTTCAGTATGATCATCCTGAGCATTGTTTGTCTTCTTCTCAGTATACTTGTCTTGCCGGAAATAAGAGAAATGATCCTGACTCCGGCAACAGATATATTAATGGATCCGTCAAAGTATTCATCAATAATAACCGGCATTTAAAATGAGATATGTAGCAGTATTCATATTATCCCTGATCTTCTGGTTGCTGATAACTTTCAGATTCACTGTCCCAAACCTTATTGTCGGATCTGTTGCAGCAGCTCTGAGCTCTGCTATATTTGCCAGATACTATTTCCATAAAGTATATAAACTCCTGCAACCACAACGTTATTTCTGGTTCATTGTATACCTTGTCATTTTCATCTGGGCATGTATAAAAGCTAATCTCGATGTGGCATACAGGGTCCTCCATCCTGCAATGCCTATAAAACCCGGTATCGTAAAAGCGAAAACATCATTAAAATCGGGATTTGCAAAAACAATGCTTGCCAACTCTATTACAATGACCCCGGGTACAATAACCGTTGATATTATTAATGATGATTTCTATATTCATTGGATATATGTCCGTTCCGAAGATCCTGATGTATATACAAAAATGATCATTGGAAAGTTTGAAAAATATATTAAAAGATTTGCGGAATGATTGATTTTCTTACAATACTGCTTTATATCCAGATTGGGCTTACTGCTGTCTGCCTTTACAGGATAATTCGCGGACCTACGATTCCCGACAGGATGGTGGGAATTGACATTTTTGGCATTCTGGTAGTCGGTATTTGTGCTATAATATCGATAAAAACTGAAAAATCATTTATCCTTGATATTGGTATTGCCTGGGTCATCCTCAGTTTTATCGGAACCCTGACTCTGGCAAAATATCTTAGCGGGAAAAAATTAAATGAGTAATATGGTAGTAATTATATTGATATGTATAGGTGTATTGTTCAATACTTTCGGTTGTATTGGATTAATTCGCCTCCCGGATGTTTATAATAGGCTTCAGTCTGCTACAAAATGTGTTACACTGGGTTGTTGCAGTATTCTTCTTGCAGTTATCTTTCACTATGGATTTAATGATGCAGGATTTAAAGCCCTGATTACAATCCCAATACTCTTTTTCAGTTCAACAGTTGCTGCGCATGCTCTTATACGGGGCGCTTATCACTTTGGCACAAAGCTTTATGACAAAAGTGTTAAAGACGATTATAAGGAGGTTGTAAAATGAAATACCCTAAATTAAGAGAGATTAAAGAGGCAATTGTATCGCTTGTCACACCGGCATACACAACAAAATTCCCGGTCAAACCTCATGAGCCTTTTGAGAAATTCAGGGGAAAACCTGTTGTTGACGATGATAACTGTGTTGGCTGTGAAACCTGTGCAAATGTTTGCCCTCCCTACGCAATCACAGTACATGATGATAAAGAAAAAAGTATCAGGATAATAAAGAGAGACTATGGTAAATGTATTTTTTGTGGTCTTTGTGAACAACATTGCATAACCGGTAAAGGAGTTAAATTATCAGATAAGATATATGACATTGCGGCATTCGAGAGAGAGAATAATGTTGAATATCAGGAAAAAGAACTCCTGATCTGTGAAAACTGTGGCGCTGTTATAACAACAAAAGAACATCTTTATTATTTGCATCGAAAACTGGGTCCCAAAGCATTCTCATCAATTCTTAACCTTAATCTTCTCAATCAAAAATTAAAACTGGATGAAGGACAAGATGTTGATATTAAGATAAAGGATGACCTGAAAAGAAAAGATATGTTCAACATTATTTGCCCCAATTGCCTGAGGCAAGTTCTAGTAAAATACTTATATAAAGGTGAATAAAGACCTAGCCCAACTTCTTTCCCATAAGGATAAAAGAATTCTGTTTGTCGGTATTGGTAATCTTCTGAAACAAGATGATGGTGTAGGAGTTTATATTGGTAACAGGATAAAGAAGAAGGATAATATCGAATCACTTACAGTCGAAACAAGTATCGAAAATTATATTGGTAAAATAAACACCCTCAATCCCGACATATTGATACTAATTGACTGCATGGAACTGAAATCTAATCCCGGCACTTTTAAATTATTGGAATTAAATCAGATACAGGATATAACATTTAATACTCATAATATTTCATTAAACAGGCTTTCGGATTTCTTTACAATGCCTGTTTATGTAATCGGTATTCAACCTGAAAAAGTTGAATTCGGGGAAAATATTTCTTATCTTGTAAGAAATATTGCTGATAGAATTATTAATCAAATAAATTTATAGGAGGCGTATTATGGCTGTAGAATATTTGTGCAAAGTATGCAAGGGTCATCTAAATGTAAAGACTTCCATTATCCTTTCAGCGACTAATCTTAGTGACCGAACACAGAGAGGATTGGTCTATCTGAATCCCGAGCTGGGTAACTATACTTCAACCACACATCCGTCATTTGAGTTAAAGGAAGGGAAAGAATATATTTACAACTGTCCTATCTGTGGTGCTCAGCTTAACAGTATGAAATATCTTCACCTTGTAAGGATACTCATGAAAGATGATAAGGGGAAGGAGTATAATATTTATTTCTCAGGAATCGCCGGAGAACAGTGTACATATAAGATCAGGGACACTAAAGTTGAAGAGAAAAAGGGTGCTGATGTAAAAATCTATGACAAATATTTTGAAGTTCCCGAAGAAGATAGAAAATATCTTTGACATTAATATTATGCCGGTCAAATTTATTGGTAGGGACGTTGCATGCAACGTCCCTACGTGGTAATTGTAATAATAATTAATTTGATTTTATGAATAAAGAAGTTGATAAACAGGCAGCTGATAATATACGTATCCTGTCTATGTCGATGGTAGAAAAGGCTAAATCAGGTCATCCCGGCGGTGCAATGGGAGGTGCTGATTTTATTCATATCCTCTATTCTGAATTCCTGAATTTTGATCCAGCCAATCCTGAATGGATCAATCGCGACAGGTTCTTTCTTGATCCGGGACACATGTCGCCAATGCTTTATTCAGTATTGACATTTACTGGTCTGTTCAAAATCGAGGAATTAATGCAATTTCGTCAATGGGGTAGTCCAACTCCTGGTCATCCGGAACTTGATGTGTCAAGAGGTATAGAGAATACTTCCGGTCCCCTGGGGCAGGGTCATGCAATGGCTATAGGATCTGCAATAGCTGAGAGATTCCTTACTGCCCGGTTTGGTGACCTTTTCACACACAAAACATATACCTATATTTCAGATGGAGGAATTCAGGAAGAGATATCACAGGGTGCAGGACGACTTGCTGGTTTCCTGGGACTCAATAATCTGATAATGTTCTATGATTCAAATGACATACAGCTTTCAACTGAAACAAAAGCTGTGACATCTGAGGATACTGCAATGAAGTACCGGTCGTGGGATTGGGATGTAATCACTATTGACGGTAATGATCATCACCAGATCAGGGAAGCACTGACAGCAGCCACTGAATCAAAAGAAAAACCTGTTCTAATAATAGGAAAAACAACAATGGGTAAAGGGCTTATCGACGATGATGGTAAAAGCTTTGAAGGGAAGACCTCCACACATGGTATGCCGGTAAGTGATGCTGGTGGTTCATTTGAAAAAACCATGATAAAACTCGGCGGAGATATTTCTGATCCATTCCGCATCTTTGATGAAGTTAAAACACACTATAAAAAGGTTTTAGAAACTAAGCGACGTCATGTTGCCGAATGGAAAAACAGGAAAGCAAAGTGGGCTGCTGAGAATAATGCCCTGGATCAGAAACTACATCTTTTCTATACCGGCAAAATACCCGAGATCGATTTCAAGAGTATACAACAGAAAGAAGGGATTGCCACAAGGGCAGCATCATCTGCAGTATTAAGTGCATTTGCCACAAAGATAGAGAATATGATAGTCGCTTCGGCAGATCTATCCAACTCTGATAAAACGGACGGATTTCTCAAAAACACAAAACCCTTCTCTAAAGGTGATTTTTCAGGTTCATTTCTGCAGGCAGGTGTTTCTGAGCTATCAATGGCTGCTATCATGAATGGAATGGCTTTACATAGAGGTGTCATCCCTGCATGTGGAACATTCTTTGTCTTCTCCGATTATATGAAACCTGCTTTAAGATTAGCCTGCCTTATGGGATTGCCCGTAAAATATATATGGACACACGATGCATTCCGTGTAGGTGAAGATGGTCCAACACATCAGCCTGTAGAACAGGAGGCACAGATCAGGCTTATGGAACATCTTAAAAATCACGAAGGAGAAAACAGTATGCTTGTGATCCGGCCGGCCGATGCTGCCGAAACAACAGTTGCCTGGCAGCTGGCTCTCGAAAACAATAATACTCCAACAGCCCTTATCCTGTCACGACAGAGTATAAAAGACCTGCCCTCTGCCACTAATGACAGATACAACGATGCTCTGCAGGTACGAAATGGAGCTTATATTGTTCAGGATAGTAATGACATGCCTGATATAATCCTTGTTGCAAGTGGCTCCGAAGTATCAACCCTGGTTGAAGGAGCTGCATTACTAACAAAAGATAATATCAAAGTAAGAATTATATCAGCACCATCAGAAGGACTCTTTAAAAACCAACCCGAAGGTTACCAGAGGTCAATAATACCTGATAATATTCCTGTTTTCGGATTAACTGCAGGATTACCAATTACTTTACAACGGTTGGTGGGTCCTAAAGGCCGTATATGGGGCGTTAACACCTTTGGATACTCCGCTCCCTATAAGGTGCTTGATGAGAAATTAGGATTCACAGCTGAGAATGTTTACCGCCAGGTAACCGATTACCTGGCACAGTATAAAAAGTAAACATTATGATCATTCGTTGAAGTAAGAAGCTGTTTCAAAAGTCCTTTGAGCACCTTGGTGATGAACTTTGTGCTCTTTGTGGTTAAAAAAATTTACTTCAATAATTACCTGATCTTTACTAAATTCGTCCTGAAAATTCATCTTTATGACACAAAATAATAGCAATGTCAACAGGATATTTATCTGTCTCATACTTTTAACAGTAATAACAATACTGCCTGTTAGAAGCCAGAACGACTCAATCGATTATCAGTATGCTGTTACTGATACTCTTAACGACGATGTCATACTGTTCGATAATGATAATCTTCTGGAAATAACATTGGAGTTTGATATTACTCATTACAGAAGGAAAAGACATAAAGATGAATATCTGGATGCCATCCTTATATACCATTTAAGTACTACTGATTCAGTTGTAAAAGAACTAAAAGTAAAACCCCGTGGTATATCCAGAAGGTCAATATGTAACTTCCCTCCTTTGATGCTTAATTTTCGTAAAAGCGATACAACCGGCAAAGAATTCAGCAGTATTGATAAGATTAAAATGGTGACCCATTGCCTGGCGGGAGGAGAAGAATATATTCTGAAGGAATTTCTTGTTTATAAACTATTTAATATCCTTACTGATTACAGTTACAGGGTAAGACTACTGAGGGTTACTTATATAAATACTTTTAAGAAAAGCAAGCCGATTCATCAATTTGCTTATTTAATAGAACCGGATAAAACATTAATTAAAAGATTAAAATCGGGTGATAAGACAACTGCCTATATGACACAAAAACATATAAAGCCCGAGGTAATGGACAGGATGGCTATATTTAATTATATGATAGGAAACACTGACTGGTCTGTTCCCGTCAGGCATAATGTACTTGTACTTACAGGAAATTATCCTTTAGTGATTGGATCAGGAGTAGTTATACCATATGATTTTGATTATGCGGGACTGGTCAATACGCACTATGCTGTCCCTTTTGAAGGATTAGGGCTCAAATCAGTTCGTGAACGACGATACCTTGGTGTTTGCAGGAGTGAGAAAATTTTTACTGATGCCCTAAGAGAATTCAGCGAAAATAAAGAAAAATTATACGAAACAATAAACAAATTTCCATATCTCAAGACCAAATCAAAGAAAGAGATGATAAGATATCTTGATAGCTTTTATAAGAAATTCGATAAACACAATACAATTGTTGGCTTACTCAGCAGAGACTGCATTGATTTTTAGATAATTTATAGAATGAAGTACGATATTCAGCCAGGAATAAAAGGATTAATTTTTGACCTTGACGGTACTCTTGCCGATACCATGCCATATCATTTTAAAGGTTGGGAAAAAGCATGTCAAAAGTATGGGGCAGATATTGACAACTCTTTTTTACGCAAACATACCGGAAGTCCCAGCTGGCTGATAGCCAATGAAATAATCAATAAAAGTAATCTTAATAGTGATGTGACCATTGAACAGATTGTGAAAACAAAAGTTGACGAGTTCTTTAAAGTTCAGCACCTGGTCAAACCTATTGACCCTGTTGTAGATATTGTTAAGAAATATTATGGAAAAATGCCTATGGCAATTGGTACTGGTGGTCACCGAAAAGCTGTGGAACGGACACTTGAGTTAACCGGTTTAAAGAAATATTTTGATATAATTGTCACAGCCAATGATGTCTACAATTTCAAGCCTCACCCCGAAACATTCCTGAAATGTGCCAGACTAATGAATGTCGAACCTGCTTATATAGAGGTTTTTGAAGATGGTGACCTTGGTCTGGAAGCTGCACATATGGCAGGTATGACAGCAACAGATGTCAGGTCATGGTATGATTCAAATTGGTAACACCGGTAACCGGTAACCGGCTACCGGTGACCGTTTAATTATACAAGTATTTTAGTCGTAAGGTTGGTTACACTTTTTTGTATATCAATAAATGGTGTACCATCCCTGCTCTGATCTTGCTCTACAATCATATATTCCATACCTGCAATATCTTTCACCTCAAGTATCCTCTTGAAATCTATGACACCTTCACCAACAGGTGCAAAATCAGTAACTCCTACTGTTGTGAAATAAGGCTCTTCTTCCGTATACATATCTTTCATATGGAATAATTTGAACCTTCCCGGGTATTGTTTGATAATTTTAACTGGGTCATGTCCGGCCTTTGTTACCCAGAACATATCCATCTCCATTGTTACCAGGTCCTTATCCAGTTCAGCAAGGAAAACATCAAAATAAGGAATCTTACCTTCCACTGTATCAAATTCAAAGTTGTGATTATGATATCCGAATTGAATATCAAATTCCTTCATAACCTCTCCTATCTTATTCCAGTTGTCTGCCATCTTCTGGTAACTGGCGATAGAAGTACGCATTTCCTCGACTATCCATGGTTGCAGGCAATACTTGACACCCAGTCTGGCATGATCTTCGGCCATTATTCTTGCATTATCAAGTGTTACTCCAACTCCTTCAACCTGAGTATGGCTGCTTATGATCTCCATATCAAGATCATTGACCGACTTTTTAAACTCCGGCGGTTCATAACCATAAAACTTACGATCGGCATAATTCGCCAGCTCTATGTATTTGTACCCAATATCAGATACTTTCTTCAATGAACCAGCCACATCTTCATCCATTTCATCACGTATGGAGTACAGTTGAAGACCTATACCAAAAGACTTTGGATCAACATTTTTACATGAATACTGAGATAAAAATAATGTTCCTACAGCTCCAGCTGCAGACACTTTCAGGAAATCTCTTCTTGAACGCTTTGTTTTCATGGGCATGTAGATTTATTTAATGGTTAATATTTCTTTAATAAATTATTTTCAACAATCAGGAAATAAAAATAATACATTAACAACAAAAATTAAAGCTATTGTTATTTTTCTTTATTACCATCATTAAAATACCTGTCTATTCGTCTAATAAGTAATATATTGCAACTGTTCAATTATTTTTAATAATTTTATTCTGAATTTATGGTGGATGAAGTCACAAAAAATAATAACAATATTATTACTCTTTTTCAGCTTTGCCTGTCTTTTGGCTCAACAAGACGATGAATCCGGGCTGATAAGAATCGAGAAGCTGGGTGCTGATGATCTTTACTTTAAAGAAGATACAACAGAGATTAATGTAGTATCTGCCAGCCGCAGTTCAAAAAGGATTGAAGAATTACCTATTACAATATATGTTGTTACCCGAGATGAAATAATCAAAAATCATTATTACTCCCTGATTGATGTCCTCAAAAACCTTCCGGGAGTAAGAGTTTCCCAACAAGG
>CAZTXH010000020.1:0-5800 GCA_964617415.1 uncultured Rikenellaceae bacterium
TACCTCCACCGCATGTGGCAATGGACACTGCAATACTTATTGCATCCTTTAATGAAGGCGCAGAAAATCCCAAAAACTTCCCGCCCCACAGGGGTTTGGAGAATATTAGCGCCACCCCAATTTCTCCAAAATCATCTCCAAAAACCGCGGCCTTCCCCTGAAAAACACTTAAATTAATAGGCCAGCCCTGAAAAATTAACACAAAAATAAAAGCATCCGGCCGCTTTAAAATAATAGTTCTGCCAAGCCCGCCTTCTCTTAATAGTATTAATAAATAATCTTCCCCCACAACCATTAATACCGTGTTTTCAAAGAACCCGCTTTTTATTTTATCAAAGAATATTCTCTCCATGCTTATGCACGAAAAGCTTACTATTCTTTGTCTTCCGTGTAAATTACTTTTCTGTCCTTACGTTTCTTTAATCGCGCCTTTTTAATATAGGCTAAAAGTTCATCCACCTTTTTAATGTAGCCTGCGTCCACTTCCTTAAAGTACTCGTTCTCCCTGGGGTGAAAACTGCGGTACACCCGCTTCAAACTTTCATGCAAGGTATGGGTGTATCTCACCGTGGTCTCGATTGACTCATGGCCCAGGAGCTCCTGCACGTACCTCACGTCGGCCCCATGTTCCAACAAATGAGTGGCCGTGGAATGTCTTACCGAGTGAGCGCTTATGTTATTCCTTGTCATGTTGTGCCTGGCCAGGAGATCCCTGAACCTGTGGCCGACCGTGCTTCCCGTAATCTTTCCGTTCGAACTTAAAAACACGTATTCGTTCTTGCTTCCGCGCCCGGCCAGGTAGCGTTTCAAAAACTTCTCCGCGGTCTCGGTTATGGGCACCACCCGGTCCTTGCCGAACTTGCTGTTCCTAATCAATATCTGGCGTTCCTCAAAATCGATGTCGCCCACGCGAAGGTTGGCGATCTCAGAACACCGCAGCCCGCTTGAGTACATCAGCTCGAACATGGCTCTGTCGCGCAGGGCCAAGCTGTTGTCCTTTTCAAGGAGATCAAGAAATGTGTTAAGCTCTTCTTCTTTTAAGGTTTCCCTTTTGTGTTCCTCTCCTTTGGGCGTGTAGCGTACTCCTTGCGCCGGATTGGAAAGAATCAGCTCATTCACATACAGGCTTTTGAACAACAGTCTGATTGCCGCGAGCTTCTGCTTGATGGTGTTCCTGGCGTAGGGTTTGTTTGTGTAAACACAGACCGTGTCGTTAAGGTGAGTAAGGTATGAAGTTATGTGTTCCTTTGTCACATCTCTGAAGTCGTCTATCTTGAATGTTTCTTTTAAGTACTCGTAAAAATACTCTGCTTCCATTTGCCTTGTGTCCATGCTGTTCTTTTTGTAGCCCGTGCTTTTCATGAAACGCCTGAACACCAAAAGCGCTGTAAACAAATTCAGCTTACGCACTTTTCTTTCTCCGTAATTGTCTGGGGTGGCAGTCGTCAAGCACTCTCCTCAGATCCTCTTTATCTACCTTTGTGTACACCTGGGTGCTCTTTAGTTTCTCATGGCCCAACAGGCTTTGAATAAACCTGATGTCGCAGCCCGCCTTCAACAGGTGATAGCCCACGCAGTGCCTGAATGAGTGGCTGGTAAGGTGTGTGTAATTATGCTCACCGCAAACTCTGTGAAGCACCATATTGAAGACTATGCCCAGCCGTTCGCCGTCCGCGCCGAACAAGAGGTCGCTTTCTTGAAACACGACCCACTTCCTTAGCTTTTGTAAGTAAAGCGTAAGCACGCCTTTGGCGTACTCGTTTAAGAACACTCTTCGCTTCTTCTTGCTCTTGCTGTCAGTTACCGTTATCTCACCGAGTTCCATGTCAACGTCATCTACCGTAATGCCGGCAGCTTCATTAACGCGCAAGGCGGTTGAATAAAGAAGTTCTGAAAGCACGTGAGCCTTGTACATTCTGATCTTTGTGTAAAAGTCCGGTTCTGTGTTAAAGTCTTCTAAGGCATTTAAAAGCTCATTAATTTCCTTTGGCTTTAATAGGTTCTTTGGCAGGTACTTGTCCATCTTTATCTTTTGAATTTCCGTAAAGGGGTTGGTGGCGATGACGTTCTCTTTCTTTAGGTATTCATAAAAGCTTGTGGCAACGCTTAAGAATCTGCACAGGGTGTTATGGGCGTACTCACTACCCTGCTTGGTCTTCTGTTCCTTAAGCCACCAGCAGAAGTTCTGCGCCTGTTTTACGCCCAACTGTTGCGCCTCCATGCCAAGCTCATGCAGGTACGCTTTCAGCTTTTTAAGTTTTACCTTTAGATTCTTGATGCTTGTTTTTCTTTTGTTTTGCTGTAAATGTTCCTGGTTCAAATAATTTCCTATGTAATAATAAAAGTCTTTCATGGCTCGCCTTCTCTCTTTTAATTAAAAAAGGGTGTGTGTCCCCCTGGAAACACGTACCCGGTGGATTTTTAATAATTAAGTGTATGCAGTGTAAAAAGTTAATACGCGAAACC
The DNA here is from genome assembly GCA_964617415.1 of uncultured Rikenellaceae bacterium. GTDB lineage: Bacteria > Bacteroidota > Bacteroidia > Bacteroidales > VadinHA17 > LD21. The sequence goes on from CAZTXH010000020.1 coordinate 2,467, forward strand.
GGGTACATACCCACCCGTACCCAGGTATACCCACTTTTTTTATGTGTTTTCATGTATTCTTTTCTCCATCTCCTCAGGTGTGGGTATCATGCTGATATCAAGCCCGGCTATGGTTGTGTCTTCTCTCAGTCTGTATGAGAATCGTGTGCCGTGTCTTTTACCGCTTACTATCTGGATGTATTCATATTCAACAAGTATTCTTAAATGCTTCTTTACAAACTCACCGCCAAGCCCCGTTGATTCAAGTATCTGCTTTTTAATGAATGTCACTTGCGTTGGTTCTAATCGTTCTTTTAAAGCCTGTTCCTTACAAAGCTTTCTGACCTCTTCATAAAGCTTCTTGGTTCCTGAGGGTATGTCTGAAAAGTTTGTTCCCAAAACACCCGTTGTAAACAGAACATAGGCTGTCCGGTAGTCTTCTATGTCGCACTCGATGCCTTCTATCTTCTTACCTGTGGCAGGATCCGTTTTTGTAACGTGCTTTTTCTGAAACTGCCGCAGCAAACAGCTCGCGTCAATCAGGCTTAAGAACTGTTCCTGCGCCCGTCTCATTATGGTCCGCGCCTTGGGAAAAGTTAAGTGCGGCGCGAAGGGATTAAACACCGGAACCTTTTGTAAAAGCGTTTGCGCCGCCCTGTGCCTGGTAATGATTTCAGGGATAGCGTGAGCTTCTTCCATAAAGCCGGAAAACGTGCGCTTATGCCGCTGTTTTTTAAGCACCCGTTCAGTTTGTTCTGTGGATTCATCCACATGAAGCACCAGGCATCTACTTGCATTCTCAGGATTTAAATAAAGCGCGGTTGACGACATCATAAAAGCAATTCTCACCTTGTGGCGGATCTCCCTTGAAGAAAGCTCTCCCGTCTTTGGATCTTTTAAGGTGACAAGCCGTGAAAGTTCGTTCTCGCTTTGCATCTGCCTTACCTGCGCTTCCACCACTTCGTTGTGTATTGCTTCGCCCACTATAAACACCTTGTCCTCGAAGTCTTCATCCTTAAGGTAGTTCAAAGATTGATCTGAAAAAGAGGTTAAGGCCTTTACGCATTCGGAAGGCAAAAGCTTGCGTAAGGTTTCTAAAAGGTACGACTTTCCGCTTGATGCTCCGGCCTGGATGTACACGCTTAAGGGCTTGGGTAAAAGCCTTGAAACCGCTACCAGGTAGGTAAGCTGCTTGTTTACTTCTTCGCCCACATAGCCAAGTGTTTCCATGTCTGTAATAATCTGTGAATAGATGTCTTTGCTCTGCAGAAACTCACAGCCTTTGGCCTGTTCCTCCGGTGTCAGTTCTTTTTCCTTAACTTCCGTATGCAGTGCTTTGTCTCTCACGTCTTCCAAATGCTCGAGGATTTTAATGAGGTCGCGTTCTATACGGGTCGGTTCCACTCTGAATAGGCTTCCCAGGTTGGAGCTGTAGCTTGAGCGTGAACGGGCCGAATAAAGATCGAGCCTGTCGTAAAAACTTTCCTTACCGAAAGCAGCTTTAATCGTAACCTTTAAGTCCTGCACAAAGATTTCTTTAACGCCAATTACTCTGTAGCTGAGATCGTCCATGTCGAATACATACACATTGCCTTGTTTGCTTACGTTAAAGGGTGCTTTAAGTTTTTGTTCTACTTCCACCTGGTCTATGAGAGTTAGAACTTCTTCTTTTGTTCCCCCCTGCAGCAGGTAATCGTTCCAGTCCTTTCCGGCTGGTGGGTATATGGTTTTTACCTTGAAGTCTTCATAAATAAGTTTTTCTTTTAGTTTCTCCGCGGCAACGCTGCCGGCGTCGTCTGAGTCAAAGCCTACGACGATTGTTTTTACCAAGTTGTCTTTGAGTATATTTATGTGTTCGTCCGTAAAGCCGTTTGTGCCGTAAGAGGCTTGAACGTTTTCAATGCCAAGCTGCAGCAAGCTTAACGCATCGATGACGCTTTCTGTTATGATGATTTCATCGTAGACCTTGCTTGCCTTGTGGTTAAACACGCCTTTGTGTGGTCCGGGTAAATAGAGGTGCGCGCTTCCTTCAATGCCGCGGCCGTACATGCTAACAGCCTGGTCGTTATCATTTAAGATGGGAAACGTGATGCAGCCCTTAAAATGCTCAGTGCCTTTGTCTCGAATAATGCCTAATGCTTTCAACGCGTCCTTCTGGCCGTTGGTGCATACTTTAAGTAAGCTCCCGTCGGCAAAGCCCAACTTAAAGCGGGTGTAGAGTTCTTTGTTCGCAAACCCTCTGTTTTCCAAGTATCTGATGGCCTGCTTTGTTTCATAGAGTTTCTTGTGGTAAAAGTCCGTGATGTCCGTAAGGGTGTAGGAAGTGTGTGCCGGTTCTTCCGCTACCCGCGCGGCTGCAGGCGTTTGGGCAGCCACCCGCGACGGCTTTTCTTTAATCACAACCTTGCCAGCTCTTCTGTTCAAAAACTCTAAGGCTTGCTTAAAACCGTAACCTTTCATCTTTTCCACTAAGCTGAACACATCTCCGGATTCACCGCAGCCGAAGCAGTTGTAAAGGCCTTTGTCTCTGTCTACGCTTAAAGAAGGATTCTTGTCTTCATGCCAAGGACACAAGCCTATGTAGTTCTTGCCCTTCTTGGTGATCTTAACGCCGAACTCATAAAACAGATCTACGATATCCACCTTGCCTTTTAAAGAGTCCTTTTCAAACTCCTCCAAAAAGCCTTCCACCCTTAAGGTCTTCTTTCCTTTCAGTCTGTCTTCCGCCATGATCTCCCTCCTTCAAAACCAAGACGTACTAAAAGCTCCGATCCTATCCTGGCAACCTCCTCTTTGGACCGGGAATATCTTTGTTTCTTTAATTGCGTCACACCCTTCTGCTCAGCGATTGCTTCTTCTAACTTTACGCTTTTGGAAAGCACGGTCTCGAATACCTTGTTCCCAAAGCTTTGCTCTATTTCGCTTTTTATCTGCCTGGTTATCACCGGCACGCTTTCATAGGCGTTGATGATCACACCCAACAGGTTAAGACTCTTGTTGAGCGTCTTTCTTACTTTGGATACGGTAGCAATAAGATCATTCGTGCCCTGGAGTGTGTATAGAGCCGGCCGCATGGGGATGATAAGGTGGTGGGCTGCCGTTAACGCGTTTACCGTTAAGACACCTAAACTAGGTGGCGTGTCTAATAAAATAAGGTCGTACTTTTTAAAATGTTCTGATGCCAACAGCTCTTTAAGCTTAAGATAAGCATCTATTTCACCTATCAGGCTTTTTTCCAAAGAAGCAAGCCGTACGTCTCCGGTTAAAAGATGCAGATTTGTGTTTAGCTTGGTAAAGTTCAAAGCGCTGCCCGTTAAGGCTTCATACAGTCCCGGTCCCGGATTCTCCACCAGTC
>CAZTXH010000020.1:5810-14075 GCA_964617415.1 uncultured Rikenellaceae bacterium
GGTTTCCCTGTGGATCGCAGTCTATCAACAGGGTGAATAGATCTCTTGAAGCCACATAAATGCCGATCTCTCTTGTCAGGGTTGTTTTTCCCACTCCGCCCTTTTGGTTGGATAGAATGATAACGTCTGGTTTCGGTTTCATTAAAAGCCTCCTTTCATAGAAGGCTTACTCTTAAACTCTTTCTTTGCTTTGGCCACCCAGGCCGCTATCTGGCCGTAGGCTCTTCTGAAATGAAGGATGTTTACTGTTGCGTTTCCTCTTAAATAGGCAAGCTGCAGTTCTGAAATATCAGGCTTGCTGAAAGTAAGCTCGCAAGTTACTTTACCGTTTACTCTTGTGCCTGCTATCTCAACAAGCTCGCAGGCATTAAGGTAATAGTACGTTGCTTCATAAAGGTCTGTGGTTACGGCGTAACATTCCACGTGTTCCCCTCCTTAAAAGAGGAGAAACCTGATTCAAAACTTTGATTGACTGGGAGGAAAGTTTTGTAGTATAATATTTGTATTGTCATCGAGGTTTCTCCTCGGTGTTTTTATAAAGCCCTGTTTACCTGGTGCCAACCAATTGGAAACAGGGCTTTTTTATTGCCTGTTCAACGAACAGGAACCCTTAAAAAGCACGGTTTTTAAAAACCGTGTCAATACGTTTTTAAGTATTTTTAATGACTATAAAGATACTTTATTCGTATCATCATGTCAATACTTATGTTATAATTTTTTTATGGAAATTAATGAAATATTTAGCAAAAATCTAATAAGACTAAGAAAATTAAAAGGCCTCTCTCAAAGAGAATTAGCAAAAGCTACTCATTTAACCCAAAGAATAATTAACTATTATGAAAATAACCCAAAATCAATCCCTGCAGATAAATTGAAAATCCTTGCTTCTGCGTTAGATACAAAGATTTCAGATTTCTTTAATGAAGACGACTCTTTTTATTTAGATAATATTGATGTTCGCTGGGTAAAAAAAATAAATAATCTTAAACAACTCTCTGAAGCTGATAGAAAAGAAATTAATAGACATATAAACTCTTTACTTGAAAAAAGCAAATTAAAGAAAGAAAAAGAACTCCAGCAGACGGAAAAATAATTAAAACTTTTTTACTATCTTATGACCCTTGATTATTTCAATTAAATGCTTAAGCGCTTCATTTACACTTTTGGAATCCGGGAACTCCTTCACAACTTCCGGCTCAAGTACAACTATATTACTACCCTTTTGGTAAGCTTTGGCATACTTGCCTCTTACTCCTCCCTCGAAATTATATTCTTTTAACATGTCATTATCTTTATTATCCTTCATATTTTTCTCGCTCCCTTTTGGTAGCTTTTCTTGCACTTATTATTCTAATTATATGCCCTCTATCACAATGTACTACAACAAGTAAGTTTTGTCGATATGACATTCCTATAGTTATATACCGCTCTTCTTCTGCAGTTGAATGCGGAGGGTCCGGTATTGTGAGTGATAAAGTATCCCCAAATACAGTAGATGCTTCCTCAAAGCTTACTTTATGTGTTTTCTCATTCAGTTCGGCTTTTTTTTCGTCCCATTCAAATGTGAGTCCCATTGTGGGAGTATTTTATTAAATATTTTTAACAATTGCTATATCTTTAATTTTAATCAATTCAATTGAAACAGATATAATACCAAATATTATTTTGTAGCTTTTTTAATGGCAATCGTAATAAATCTTCCTAAATTATCAATATATAATCCAAATAGAAATGATAAGGTTAATGAAGCACCGTAGTATAACGTACCCAATATTTCATTAAAAATATTTAAACTAACAAAACTAAAAGTTGATGTTACTAAAATAACAAATGGGTAATAAATTAAATATGTAGGAATTGGATTTTCATCATTAAATCGATTTCTCCTATATATTTCTACTACAATATATCCAATATAAACCGAAAAACCAATTAAACCAGCTGCAAAACTCCATATTAATCTGTAATATATTCTACAGTCATTATTATCAATATTAACAAAAAAGATTTTGTCTTTGAATATAATTATTAGCAATATTCCTGCTAAAAAATATAATATTGAAAATATGATTCTACCCCATAAATTACATGATATTTTCTTACACATTTATTTTTTGTCCTTTATATTTTATTTAGAAAAATTAAAATACAAAAAGTATTTATTAAACATTACAACTAATATAATAAGAATTCTTCTAAAACAACACAACCCCAGGGAGCATCTACTTTTCTCTGTCTAAAGACGCCTTATCCGACTGCGGATAGCTTCGCTCCAGGGCTTAAGCTGAAATAATCCGCTGCCGCCTTCCGCTATGTTACTTTCTGTCGCGCTCCGCTGCATAAAATACGTTCCGGTCCTAGCTTCCTATAACGCGCATTATAGGAAGCTAGGACCCTTAAGCCCTTCCGCTCGCCCTAAGCCAGGGGTTTTACTAGCCAACTGAAAGTGCGTGAAATAACCGCTGCTTCCTTAAAGCTCAGGCCTTGCCTCCTGCCAGTCCTTCGACTTAACGTATGCCGTCCCTGTCATACTTAGCTTTAAAGCACTACCCTGGCTCAGGGTAGACAGAAAATTATTTTCTGTCTACTACCCGCGGGCATTCTGAAACCGTCGCTTGTTGATCTCACCAAGAAAGCGCGTCCCATGGCCGGGCCAACCCTGCGCCGACGGTTTTACAAAGCTCCACTGTGCCGCGGTTTTGCACTATTATTCAGTGCTTCTCGAAAATAGTGTTACTCCACGATCTGAAGTTATTACATATCCATTTTTATCATCAGGGGATATTACAACATCTTTTATACCATATAAGATTGTATCCTCATATTCACCGCCATATGTTAAAGCTCCAGTTTCACTACTTCTATAAAACCAAGTTACATTATTAACAGAAGGAACAGTAATATACACGGTTTTACCGTCATTAGATATTGCAATATTATTTAAATTTTCAATACCTTCATCATTATAGTTGGAATCATAAGAAAGTGCTCCGGATATTTCATCTCTAGAAAACCAAGAAACAGTATCCGCTCCTGAGGCTATTACATAAACGTTTTTACCATCAGGTGATGCAATTACACCATTTGTACCATTTACTATGGGATCGCTGAAATTTCCACTATAGGTAAGTATTCCTGTCGTTTCATTCCTTGTAAACCAGGCAACTGCATTAGCATAGTAGCCAGTTACATAGACATTTTTGCCATCCGGAGATATTGTTACATCATTTGCACCGTTTATAATTGGATCACTAATACTTCCACCATAAGTAAGTGCACCAGATGTTTCATCCCTTGTAAACCAAACAACCGCATCTATATCAGAAGCAGTCACATAAGCATGTTTACCGTCTGGTGATAGTACAATTGCATTGGCATTATCTATATTTGTATTTACGTATTTATTAATATATGTAAGGTTACCGGTTGTTAAGTCTCGTAAAAACCAATGAATAGCCGCTTCATTTAAGCCAGATGCTCTTGACACCACATAAACATACTTATCATCAGGAGATACACAAACATCCCTCCCATCATTTAATACCCCTAAATGACATCTATCAACGTAGGATAAAAATCCTGTAGCAGGATCTCTATTAAACCACATAACGGAACTTATTAGATAATTTGTTATGTATATATTTTTACCATCATTCGAAATACTTAGAGCAGTCAAACCTTCTACATTCAAACTACCATAAATTCCGCTATACGTTAAATTTCCATTAGAATTATCTCTATCAAACCAAGAAATAGCAGCAGCAGAAGAACACGTGTAAACACGGTTGCCATCACCTGTTACTTCAACAAATCTTACATCATCCAGATCAAAATCACTATAATTACTGTTATATGTTAAACTACCATTTGAAGTATTTCTATCAAACCAAACAATTGAATCGTTTCTATGTGACGCTATATAAACATGCTTTCCATCAGAAGAAATATCGATAGACTCAGGATCTCCCATAGTTGTTGAATTATGATATATACCACCCGATGTTAATCCACCTGTGGTTGTATTTCGTGTGAACCATTCAATCTCTGCTTTGCTAGCCACATATATATGATCACCATCTGGCGATATAGCAAGAGACATTGGATCCATTTCAGCACTGGTATATGTTCCACCAAATAATAAGGTGTTTGTATTTATGTCTTTTACTATCAGATTAACAGAATCGCTAGCCTCTGCCATAACATATACATGATTATTATCAGGTGATATAACAAGCGCAGTTGGGTTATTTATAAAACTTGAAGAATAGTAATCAACAAACGTCAGCGTACCATTAGTTGTATTCCGTGAATACCAGAAGAGCATATCATTTGTTGATCCTGTTACAAAAACAGCATTACCATCAGGCGATACCGAAACCGCAGTAGCTAACGTAAGCAAATCATCATCGTATTTAGCACTATATGTTAATTCCCCTGTTTCCACGTTTCTAACAAATAACATAACCCCATCAAAAATTATTACATAAACATGCTTACCATCAGGAGATATATTAAGTGGTCCTCTAAAAGGTTCTATAGCCAACGTATTCTTATACTTACCACCATATGTTACAGCTCCTGTCGTTTGATCAATAGACAGCCAATGGATTGTATTTGTTTCTTCATTAACTACATAGATATGTTTACCATCGGGTGAAAGAACGGCTGCTGAGATATTCCATATTTCTGGAATTATTCTATCAAGATAATTTAAATCCCCAATTTCATTTTCACCGCCTGTACCTCCGCCACCTGTACCACCACCCCCACCAGAGCCTCCTCCGGGCATTGAACAAGTAATAAAAACTAAAGAAATCGAAGTGCATAAAATTAATACTATTTTTATTATGTTACTCTTTTTAACCATTCCTTTATCTCCTTTTCTCATTATTTATATTTACCGATACATGAGCGTTTGCATGCTTTTACCAAGCCTCAGTCGCAATATCTTGAAGTTGTCCACCAGCCCCTGGTGAAGGGTGCTTTTTTTCACCCTGAACCTCCAGGCTGTGGTCAACTGCAGTCGCCATAGCTGGGTTGATTAAACCCGTCGATTATTTCAAGTACCACCCGCAATGGCGGGCAATGGCCGGGCGTTTACACGAAGTGCACTACTACTTACTAACATCCAAGTTTACCCAATTACCTCCACACTACTCACACCCGTCTGTGCATTTTGTGTAAACGAAATTGGCCGCTCGTTGTGGGTGAGTTCGGTTTTTATAATTTCATTAGTTCAAAAATATTCAATTTAATCCATAAAAAATATTATATATTTTTTTATTTTCAGGATTCATTAATAATACAATACCACTATAATTTTTATTGTCTTTTAACTCTATATAAATATAAGGTGAACCATCTATTTCAGCAAATAATAATATCTTGCTACTGCTTTTTATAGCATTTAAAATACAAGGAGCCTCTTTCCTTAACATATATGGTCTATCTATTTTATTTAAACTTTTAGTATCAAAAAATAAATAATATAAAATACCTTCTCCGTTCAAAAATCCATCATAAGCTTTATTTTTAAATACATCTATACCATACTCATAATCTCCAAACATTATTTTATCATCAAAATAACTGGCCAATTCCTTCAAATCTTTTTTAATAATTAAATTCACTATTTTCATACTATAATCATCAAGTTTAATTTCCTTACCATTTAAAATATCCTCTATATTTGTTTCAGCTTTCCCATTATTACATGTCAAAATAAATAAGAGAATAAAAATAATAATTAAAATATAATTTCTCATATTAAGTTCCTTTTTACTCATTCCACCGATTTACTATATCAAATCTGCTTACTCCCGGTATTTTTACAGATTGAATGTGAAAATGTAAACCATCCACACAACCCATAGGTTTATCAATAGTTGCTAAATATGTCCCACCTTTTAATGGTGATTTCATTCTAAATGCTTCTACAACATTATAACTGATTTTATTCGCATGATATACTAGCATTTCATGGCCAGAAATATTCTTTATTCTTATAAAAGTGCCATAATCATCAAGACCTACATTTGTAATATAAAATTCAGAATTTGGCCCATACAGATCTGGCCATGTTGGTAATTGTGATGATATATCAAACATCCATGCATTACCATCATGATGCAATCCTGGTTGCAACCCTTCCATAGTATTCAATTTTAAATCTCTATTTGTATAAATTATTTCAGCAATACATGCTTGATTTGGGACATCTCCATAAGAAGGTCCTCCAGGATGATTCCACCTTTCAACAACCTCTCCTTCTTTATACTTAGGCTCATTCGTTTCAACCTTTTTTTCACTATTTGGCTTCCAAGCAAGCGCCTGTAAGTCCTTCATCATATTTGCATAAGGCGTTAACACATTATCATTCAATAACTTAAACGGCGCATTTACTGCATCAACAACACCATTTATTATACCCGATTGTAAATCCCTCAATCCCTTGTTTATACCCAAAGGATCTCTGTCCTGAGACATTCTCGCTATGTTTTTGAAATAGTCATCACTGGAAAGATTATTTATGTCAACCTTATCCTCTACACCCATCACAGCTTGATCTATCCTAAGCTCCAACCCGCTTCTATGCCCTACAGGCATTTGCGCCAGAAACTTATCAGACCATTCCTTAGATACATTCCATACAAATCCTTTTCTGTTTACATCACCATAAGTATGTCCTTCATATTCTCCATCAAAAGCAAACCCACCTCTATCTGAATAATACGTTGCGCCTTCACTTGCAAGTTCTGCGTTTACCATATCCTTTGTAACACCGGGGCCTAACACATCAGCTAAATGCTGCGTTCTGCTTTTACCGCTGCCCTCTACATACTTTGGTCCAAGCTCAAATTCCTTCCCTGGCTCATATTCATAAAACACCCCACCTCTTTTATCATCAATAAGAGTTGTCGTACCATCTGTATTCATTCTCAATAACCAATACTGCCTGCTGTTAGGATCATTTTGCTTCCAACTGTTGGGATCTTTAATAGCATCAATCATGGCACTAGCAAATCCCTGGTCCACATCAACACCCGTCATGGCCGCACTCTGCATATAAGTGGCAAGACCATATTGATGCGCCACACCTTCATACGTATTGCCCAAATAGTGGCTTCCTTCATGACTCATCACGGAAGCAAGTTTGGCCATCATCTCTTTATCACCGCCCAACAGCGCGCTGTCAAGAGCTATACTGTTTGCATCTTCTGACTTATCATAATAACCCAATGCGTCATTTCCCTGCTCATCTTTTATTCCCTCTTTATACTTAGCCAATAACTCCTTATTCAAAAGTTGTCGGGCAAGCTTATGGTTCATACCAATATTTGTAAGACCCAGGCGGGTTATGGCCTCGAAGGTAGTATTCCCTATTTCACCACCAAGCTTAAAGTTCGCTATCTTGGCTACATCACCTATACCTTGTAACGCGCTTCCCATTTTCACTATGCTTAAATCAATTCCACCCATACCTATCCTTGAGCTGATTCCTCTATCTTTATCAAATGTTAGCTCAAATAGCCCCACCGATCCTTCATATCCCGGAATAAAGTCATTGGCGTTTAACAGATTGATCGTGGTTCTTCCGGCAATTGAGTATTCAACACCCGCGTTTACTGTATTCCCTATCATAGTATTAAACTTGCTTATATTATATGTACTCACACCTATAGCGTCGGTTACATTCGTCTCCTGTGCCGAATACATATCAAACATGCTTAAAGAACCTCTCGTAAACTCACCGGCCATACCTCCCGCGTAACCCGCTAACGCCTCCGTACCAAACACAGCATTTTTATACCCGTTCGCGTTAAATCCGAAACCCTGCCCGCTCCTGTATTCAACCGAGTTCACCAAACCCACAACCATGTTGCTGGCTAACTTCTCTACACCTTTTGTCACGGTGTTTGAAACCACCTGCCCTATATTACTGGGATTAGCTATCATCGCACCCTGAAACGCGCCTCCAATAGCGGCTCCGGCCAACGAGCTAAGCCCCGCTTTTCCAATAGACACAAGACCTTCATCAAGGGTCATCTGACCAAGACCCACGTCAAGCATGGTAAAAGCCACATCATCAACCAGGTTTAACAGCAGTCCGACCGCTCCCCCGCCGCCTGTAGCAACTGCTACCGCAATACTAATCGCGTCCCTCAAAGAAGGCGCGGCCATGCCCAAAAACTTACCGCCCCACAGGGGTTTGGAGAAGAAGGGCGCAGATGCTTTGGCTTCCCCTATCTGCCTCTTAAACTCCGG
>CAZTXH010000021.1:0-13755 GCA_964617415.1 uncultured Rikenellaceae bacterium
AACAAAACAGGTAGAGACGCAATGCATTGTGTCTCTATCTGTTTTTTGATTCCGGCGGGATTGTTCGCTACGCTCACGAGCTCGTCGCTTTGCCTGCTATAGCCTTTGGCGTCAGCGGGCTTCGCTCCTCGATTCGAACCCTCCTCCCCTTCATTCTCATCCCGCCTCCTTTTACGGTAATACACTTATTAAATAAAAGAGACGACCTGATCGGTCGTCTCTACGGTGATTCCGGCGGGATTCGAACCCACGACCCACAGCTTAGAAGGCTGTTGCTCTATCCAGCTGAGCTACGGAACCAAAGCAGGGCCCAAATTTATAAGGATTTCATGTAATTAACAAGTCCTTTTCTGTCAATGATCTGTCTCAATTTTTCTGGTAATGGCTCAAAACTGAATTTGTGTGAATCAATTATTATTTCTCCCAGGTCAAAATCTATATTAACCTTATCTCCGGTTTTATACGATTCTACTGCTTTCTTATGGACTATAAGGATAAGTCCCTGGTTGATTGCTGAACGATAAAAGATCCTGTTTACAGATTTTACAATTACTGCCTTTATGCCAGCATGAGCCAGACCAACACTGGGATGTTCCCTTGAGCTGCCACACCCGAAATTATCTCCTGCAATTATAATGTCGCCTTGTTTTACATTTTTGCTGAAAGAGGGATCAAAATCAAAGAAAAGCAGTGGCATTATTGCTTCAGGATCAGTGCTTAGAATATTATATGTATGTTTGCCGGCAAACATCTGATCAGTATTCAGATTATCAACATCGGAATAGTCCCATACATTACCGATTCGCCGCATTTCACCCTCACCAATCTCTACTGTACTGCACTGGACAGCTTTGAAAGGATATTTGTCAGAACCGGGTTTTTCCCTGGGATCAGTTATTATCCCTTTCACTGCCGATATAGCAACTGTTGCCGGTGATGCGAGGTATATCGATGCTTCTTTGTTTCCCATACGTCCAAGGAAATTGCGATTGGCTGTTGAAATAACCGAATGTCCTGATGCAGGAATACCCTGACCTGTTCCTAAACAGGGGCCACAGGATGGAGTTAACACGTTAGCACCTGATTCTAAAAGAACAGCAATTATCCCCTCTTCTATTGCCCTGAGGTAAATTTCGCGTGAAGCAGGAATAACATTAAGCTGAAAGCCTTTATGTATTTTTCTGCCTCTCAACACTTTTGAAGCTAAACGCAGGTCTTCAATCCTGCCATTAGTACATGTACCTATTAATCCTTCCTGTACCGGGACCCCTGAGAGCTCATAAACTGATTTTATATTATCAACGTTATGAGGTGCTGCCACTACAGGAAAAATATCATTTAATCCGATGTTGATCTCCCGGATATACTTTGCTCCTTCATCTGCCCACACTCCACTCATTTCCTTACCTAAAAAATCAAACAGTAGCTGGTCGGGAGGAAAAACAGCATTTTTGGCTCCCATTTCAGAAGCCAGGTTTGCTATGGTCATACGGTCGGAAATGTTTAGATTTTTAATTCCAGTGCCATGGTATTCTACTGACAAATAATTTGCACCATCCGATCCTATCATTCCTATAATCCACAGCGCCAGGTCTTTAGCCGTAACACCCTCATTTAGTTTACCGGTCAGGTTTATTTTTATTGATTCAGGTACCCTGAACCATGTTTCTCCTCTTTTCCATATACCTGCTGCTTCGGTACGGTCAATGCCGGCAGCAAAAGCATTAAAAGCTCCTGCCGTTGATGTATGACTGTCGCTACCTACTATTATCATTCCAGGCTTCGCATGGTATGACATTATCTGATGGCAAATTCCCATACCTGCATCGTAGAATTTATCAATTCCCTGCTTTTTTACTATATCCCTGATATCCTGATATTGTAGTGCCAGCTTTGCATTAGTAGGTGGAGCATTGTGATCAAGAACAACAAGCATCTGGTCGGGATCTGCAACCTTCTCGCCACCCATATTAGTGAATGTCTTGTAAATGCTTGAGGTATTATCATGTGTAAGAACTATATCAGGACGTTCAAAAACTATCGCTCCTGCAGGTGCATTGAATATCTTTTCTGCAAATGTCAATTTCTTCATTAGTTAAATCATTTAAATCATCAATCATCAGTAATCAACCAACTATCCAAGCAATCCTCCTTTCCTGTATATTTCATGCTGAACTTTCGAAAAAGGTTCAGCAACAACTTGATTATTATTTCTAAGGTTTAATATGATACCGGTTTTGAGGTTGATCTTAACTTTATCTCCATTTTTTAATTCAAGTTTATCAATTGATTTACAGCATAATACCGGGAATGCTGCATTTATTGCATTTCGTTCATATATTGCCCCGAATGATTCTGCCACAATAGCCTGTATACCTAATGAAATGAAGCAATCAACTGCCTGTTGTCTTGAGCTTCCGCTTCCGAAATTTTTATCTGTAAAAACTATATCGCCTTTTCTTGTTTTACCTGCAAAATCCTCAAAACCTTTTAGGTTATCAAAAGTATATTGTCCCATCTCTTTTAAGTTTGTGATAGCGATATATCTATTATGGAAGATCATATCAGTGTCAATATTATTCCTTTTAATAAGCCATATTCTTCCTTCAATTACATCAGGTTTTGCCTTTATACTTTTTTTCTCATGACTATCCATCACTATTGATGACATTTTTATATCGAAGAGAGATGGTTTTGAAGGCATATTATCTGGTGTTGTAATATGTCCTGCTATTGCTGAAGCTGCAACCACTTCGGGTGAAGCCAGGAATACGTTTCCTTTTCCCTGCTTCCCCGGAAAATTTCTGTTACCGGTACTTATTGTCACTTCTCCCGGCCCATTCTGTCCAACCTGTCCTGCAGCACAACCAGCACATCCTGCATTTGAAACAAGAGCTCCTGCCTTCTTGAAAATATCCAGAAGGCCTTTTTCGAGGCAATTTTTCCATATCTCATCCGTAGCAGGGACAATCTTGAGTATAACTCCGGGAGCTACCCTCCTGCCTTTCAATATTTCAGCTGTTTTTAACATATCCTCCATTCTTCCATTAGTACAACTGCCGATAAATGCTGAATCAATTTTTTGTCCTGTTACAGATTCAACAGATGTAGTATCGTGAGGTTTGCCCGGACGGGACACAAGGGGTATGAAATCTGTCACATTCACATCAAATATTTTTTCATATGAAGCACCTTCATCAGCATACAGAGGTTGGAAATCTATTACTGAACGTTTCCTGCAATAATCAATTATCTCCTGTGATGGAGGGAATAGAATTATTATTACACCCATTTCGGTTGCCATTGAAGATATTGTAATTCTTTGATCAAGAGTCAGCCTGTTGACAGTTTCGCCATACATCTCCACAGAATATCCAAGTAGTGAGTTTGCACCAAATATGCCAAGCATATTAAGTATAAAATCTTTAGCAGAGATATTACCTTCTATTTTCCCTTTGAAGTTTATTTTTACAGAAGGCGGCACCTTGAACCATATTTTCCCTTTATACCACGCAGCAGCCATATCCATATCTCCCATACCCTGGCCAAATGCTCCCACAGCACCAAGAATATTAGCATGTGAATCCGTTGATATTGCTGTAGCTCCAGGCCAGACGAATCCCTCATCAATTAGAATATGAGTACCAATTCCGGCATTTATGTCGAATATTCTTATTCCATTTTCACGTGCAAACTGACGGCAAAGATGTTGATTAACTGCATATTTCTGATCCGATCCTGTAGGATTACAATCAAAAGTAAACAATGTTTTATCCGGATTCTCTATTTTCAATTTATGGTCCCTGATATTCTTCACCACATTTGCTCCTCCAAAATCACGAGCAACTCTTATATCAATATTAATGTCTTTTATGTCTCCGGGTTTCAGTGTATCTGAATCTGAATGAGCAGTAAGAATCTTTTCAACCAATGTCATTGCCATAGTTATAATCTTTAGGAATAGTATTTAATAGTATAATTTCTTACCTGTACTGAGCTCTGTAATCTCTTGGCGAGAGTCCTTCTGATTTTCTGAATTGTTTATTAAAATTAGAAATGCTTATGAATCCACATTCTGCAGCAATATCCCTAATATGATACTCGGTCTCACGAAGAAGATAACAAGCTTTATTTGTTCTTACCCTGTTAAGATACTCAATAAAACCTGCCCCACAATTTCTTTTAAAAAAACGGCTAAAAGCCATAGGGCTCATTTCAGCTATTTTGGCTATTTGTTTAAGAGGTATCTGTTTAAAATAGTTATCCCTTATATAGGTATATACTTTAGCCATTTTTTTATTGCCTCTTTCATCATAAGCCTGTTTATAATTTTCGGAGCATAGTAATACTTTTTTTTCTGATTGGCACAGGATCTTAAGTACATTAAAAAAATCGATCATTTTGTCAATGCCCTTGTTATTAACCATTTGTACCAAATATTTTTCGGCTTTTCTGGCTTCTTCAGTAGAAAAACCGATTCCCCGTTCTGCCAGTTTCAGCAACTCCTTAACACACTCCATTTCATGCTGAACAAGAAGGTTCTCACCAAGCGATGATTCTCTGAAATGTACAACTATCCCGTGTTTCTCAGGAAGTGTAATATCATGTTTATAATAATTCCAGGAGTGAGGTATATTTCCAGCGACAAGTACCATATCATAATGATCAAACAATTCGACACTGTCACCCACGATACGGGTTCCGTTGCTTTTAATGTTCAATACAAGCTCATATTCCGGGTGGAAATGCCATAAACCACCTGTGTCGTTTATATATTCAGCTTCAAAACCTCCGGAATTTTTGTAATTTATCTTTTCAAGTTCAGCAATCATTATCAAATAAACCTGATGAGGAAGCTTATCAAATTTACACATTATTCTTTCATTTTCGGACCAAAAATATTTCAAAAATTTTTTTAATTTTTTTTTGATTATGTTATTTAATTGTATAAATTTGTTTCCAAGCTCATGCTATTGGTATAAGAGGAGATGAGCGAGGGTTGGAAGTGAAAATCAACAGGATTGTATTGCAGACATTGACTTTCACATCTGGAACCTGATGGATAGCGCCAGCTAACCATGGTTCCATCCTTTTATCAGACAGTAGACACGGGAATTATCTCATAAATAAAACCCGCTTCCTGATTTTCACAACCGCCCTTTCTCCTCTTATTTTTTTGTCTTCCTGTTTTCCATACCAATTATGAACGCATTCCACACAGGACTATAAAATCGCTTCACAATGAGCTAAAATGGCTTTACAACAGGATAATGGAACAGACTGAACCCGGTTTTAAATGGGATTCTTTCTCTGACTTTACAGGTTTTGTTGGACAATTTAGCAGGAAACGTCTGAAGGATGCCGTTCTTCAGACAGATATTATCAAAGGTCTTTAATCAGTATATTATAGTCTGATTTCGCTGCAAGTTTATTAAACTTTTCAAGCATATTAACTACTTTTAAATAATCTTTATTTTTTAATGCTATCTGTTGCTGGGCACTTTTATTATCAATACGCGACAGTACATAATTTACAGTTAGCTTATTAATATCCATTGCAGGCTGATATAACCTTTGAATCTTATTATCTTTATGAACAATCGATACAAGATTGGTATCACTTAGATCCTGTAGAATATCACGGGCCAGACGAACAGGTATCTTAAGCGATTTACCTATTTTCTCGGCGCTAACAGGTTTCCCACCAACAGCGAAATTCCTGATTATCATATGCATTATCAATATTATAAGTGCCCTTTTCTGGAAATGGCTTACATTCAATGCCTCAGATTCAAATTCATAACGTGATATATTCTGGTTCGCAAAAGAGAGTTCTGCTCCAATCAAAACGAAGGTCCATACTGTCTGGAGGAAAATTATGAATAAAGGAATTGCTGCAAGTCCACCATATATGGCACTTAATTTTGTTATTCCGAATTGAAGATCAAGGTAAAGCCACTGCAAAACCTTTAGAAAAGTTCCTGTGATGATACCAGACACTAGAGCAGGCCATAATTTTACTTTTGTATTTGGCATTACCATGAATAAAAGTGTTAGTATAAACCATGTCAGGAAAAAAGGAGCAAACTTGATCAGGAAGCTAACTACTGGCTTAAAAAACGCCAATATAGGTGCCCTCGACATATAATCGGTTAATTCGGTACTGATAAAAACAGTTATACTGCTAGAAAGGATGAGGATCACAGGTGCAATAATCATTATTGTCAGGTAATCGGTAAATTTCCTGTACCATATTCTGGAAGAGGCTATCTGCCATATATGGTTGAAAGAGTTTTCTATCTGTCCCAATAATGAGATCACTGACCAGAAAAGGATAATCATTCCTACCCCTGCAATATAACCACCTCTTGTTTCCTGAATTGTAAGTCTGGCCCTCGAAAGCAGTGGAGTGAGTATTTCACTGTAGGTCTCAAAATCTTCTGAATTTGTGATAAGGTTTTCCAGGTTCTGATCAAGTCCAAAACCTTTTGCAATAGCCAATGCAATGGCAATAACCGGTATAATGGACAACAGAGTATAAAATGTAAGAGCCGAAGCCCGTAACTGTACTTTGTTTTTCAATGAACTCCGTCCGGCAATAAATATTATTCTTAACTGTTTTATTAAGAATGTTTTTCTTTTTGATAATTCTGAAAGAGGAGTATACCAGATTGCATTATTCAGTTTTTTTGTCTGGTTCAATGCCCATGATACTGGATTAGCCATGGTTTATGTTGTTAGTTCCTGATTCAAATATACAAAATAGGAAGGGCTGTAGAATAAAAAATAGTATTATTTTCACTAAAGCATAATCTGAATCATGAAGATAGAAATTCTTGAGTTTATAAGCGGAGCGAAAAAAGCAAGTGATGTAACAGTAATAATAGATGTGTTCAGGTCATTTTCAGTAGCCTGTTATGCTTATGATGCAGGGGCTGTAAGAATAATTGCCACAGCAGATGTGCAAAAAGCATTTGAACTAAAGAAGATCTATAAAAACTGTATTCTTTCAGGTGAAAAAGACGAAAAAAGAATCGTAGGTTTTGATTTTGGGAACAGCCCTACTGAAATGATCAAGGCTGATCTGAGAGGCAAAACGGTTATACAAAACACCACTGCAGGAACCAGAGGATTGACCAGTGTTGTAAATGCAAATATTTTATTGACTGGAAGTATAGTTAATGCTGACGCTGTGATAAAGTATCTTAAAGCCCTGGATCCTGAAAAAGTATGCCTTGTGGCTATGGGTTACAGGGGTAATACCTCAGCTGAAGAGGATATTATCTGTGCTGAAATGATAAAATCAGGATTGGAAGACAGAAAAACAGACTTTAATAAAAGGATCAGCGATCTTAAGCATGGATCAGGTAAAAGATTCTTTAAACCTGAAAAACTGGATTTTTCCCCTCCTACCGATTTCTTCCTGTGTACCATGCAGAACAGGTTTAATTTTATTCTTAAGGGAGAAAGAAGGACTGATGGAAATGTTGACCTTATGAGAATTGATCTCTGATCACACTTTATATTTAAGCTATTTCTCGCAGATCTATAAAATACGAATCTCGAAATTTATCAGAATAAAAGTAATTCTTCGCAACAATTATTAAATCAGAGATCAAGAGATTCTGGTAGTATGACAGGTAGTATTCTTCTCCTTCTTCTGTGAATTTCACGATAAGCACAGAAAATACACAATTTGTAAAAATGAAACAACCCTAATGGCGGATTCGCTGAATCAATTCGTATTTCCATTCTTTCCCTGAAACGTATAAGGATTGCAACAAAAATAAGCCTTACTCTTATGATACGAATCTTATCATAAAGGCGAAGCATTCTCACCGAGGAAATAAAGGTTCTCTTATCAGTGACCCTGTCATATAAACGACTCAGATTTTCGAGGCTCTGTTTTGTTTTATGAAGATACTCTCCGTTTGATTCCAATCCCTCATGAATAAGTCCATTATCAATATGTAAGATATCTATTCCTGCTTTTTTAATCTGGTAACTGAAAAGAGTATCCTCGTGTCCATATTGTTTCAGTTCCTCATTAAAGCGTAAAGTTGAAAAGATTGTCCTGTCTATAAGAAAATTAAATGAAGAAAATGAAGCATGCGGATGTTTATTCCTTTGTGAAGCTTTTCTTTGTTCCCGCTTTATTCCATATTTCCATCTCAACATTTTATCCGGGTCTCCGGGTGGAGATTCATGATATAATATACCACCAGAAATGACTCTGGCTAATGGCATTGCTTCTATCCAGTTTTTCAGGTAAGCATCTGCAGTGGAAGGGATCATTGTATCAGCATCAATAAAAAGCAGAAAATCACCTTTAGATTCAAATGCCAGTCTGTTTCTTATAGCTGATCTCCCTATATTCTTCTTTGACCGGATAACCCTTACACCATCTCCTTCAAGTGATTTGTACTTTGAGTGAAATTCAGTCGATGAACCATCATCCCCAATGATTATTTCGAGCAATTCAGGGTAATTCCCAATACAACTTTTCATATTGTGAACTAATGCCACTATATCATAATCGCAAACTGGGATAAGCAAAGAGATAGTCATTTCCACCCTACAAATTAACCATTCAAAAATACAATATATTTTTGTATGTTGTACAATAATGAATTTGGCAGAAAAATTGTAATAACTATTTTTGTCATCATCTTCAACTATATTATACTCTTATGAGAAAGAGTTTAGTCTTCTTAGTCATGTTATTATTACCGGCATCAGTTTTTTGCCAGCTAAAGAATAATTGCGAAATATCACTGACAATAACTGGTCTCGGTGATTCTTCTGTTTATCTTGCTTATCATTTTGGCAACAAGCAGTATCTAACGGACACTGTTAAGCTCGACGAAAAAGGCTGGGGGGTATTCTCAGGACAGGAAAGTCTTCAACAGGGCATATATATGATTGTATTACCCGGCAAAAAGTACTTTGAATTTCTTGCTACAGACGACCAGATATTTTCTATATCATGTGATTATGATGATTACTATAATACACTGAAATTCAAAGGATCGGATGAGAACACAGCATTTATTGAATATCAGAGAATGTGGTCATCATTACAGCAGCAGGTCAAGGCAATATCGAGAAGGATACAAAACAACAGACAGAACAATGATTCAATCAAAGTCCTCGCAGAAAAGCAAAAAGCTCTTGAAGAAAAAATGAAATCCTATCTCAGAAGCACTGCAGAGAAAAATAACGGAAGTTTACTGTCAATACTTGTTAATTCAATGTTACCTGTTGAGGTACCCGATTTTAATATTCCTGAAGGCATTCAAAATCCTGACTCAGTGAAGTGGGTCTTGGGATACAATTATAATAAAGATCATTTCTTCGATAATCTAGATCTTACAGATGAAAGGCTCCTTCGCACACCATTATTATATGCCAGACTTGATGCATTTTTCAGAAACGTAGTGATACAGAATCCTGATTCTATTAACAAGGAAATTGACCGGATAATAACAAAATGCGAGGATAATTATAAAATTTTTCAATTTGTTGCCGTATACCTGTTCAACCACTTCAGAGAAAGCGAGATAATGGGTCATGATGCAGTTATTGTTAAGCTTGCGGATGATATTTACCTCTCGGGAAAAGCTGATTGGATAACAGATGATTTCAGGGATGACCTGGCCAGACAGGTGGAATTAATAAGAAATAACCTTTTAGGCATGAAGGCAAAGAATCTTGTTATGGATTCCTATAATGGTGTTTATGTATCTCTTTATGATATAGAAAAGGATTTTACCATACTCTATTTCTGGGAACCTAATTGTGGTTTTTGCAAGGAGGTAACTCCAAAGCTCAGAGATTTCTATGAAAAATCAAAAGATGAAGGCATTGAGGTATTTTCAGTATGTACGATTGATGATAAATCAGAGTGGTCAGAGTATATTGAAAAATATGAATTAAGATGGATTAATGGATGGGATCCTGAAAGGCTCACTCATTTTGATTATTATTATAATGTACAGGCTACTCCAATGATCTATATTCTTGACAGGGATAAGAAAATAATAGCAAAAAAGATATCAGTAGATGATATTTCCTCTTTTATTGACAATTACCGGAAGTATAACATGTAATCAGTCCTTAAGTCGTTGTACTAATTCGTAAATTGAATTAAAATGTTCAGTTGATTCTTCCTTAAGTAATTGCCACTTTCGGGTTTTTTTGTCCGGAATCTTTATTATTAAATCATTTTCTTGTTCTGAAACGCTATACCCTGCCCTTATAACAGCACGTTCCGTCCACTTACGTATTATGCCTTCTCCCAAGACAGATATTTTATTTCGTGGTTCTTTCGTGAATGTAAAACTTCCTTCACTGGAATTGAATCCAATTATTGCTGATTCAAAAAGGTGTTCAAAAGATCCATCAATAATAAGATCCTCGGGTGCTCCCTCAAGCATACCAAAATCAAGCATCAGCCATATTTTATCAGCATGATTTAAAGCATTGTTAAAATCATGGGTTGAAAATATTATTGTTTTACCCTCACCTGTAAGCTCAAGCATGAGATTGATTATCTCATATTTACTGGAAATATCAAGGAATGCTGTTGGTTCATCCATTATCATAATTTCAGTATCCTGGGCAAGCATTCGGGCGATCATTGATTTCTGTCTTTCTCCATCAGAGAGTTCAGAAATATTCCTGTTACGGAAATTGATCAGGCCAGTTTTTTCAAGTGAACTCTCGATGGCCATATGACTTTCATTGTCGATATTCCCAATCCAGTTTGTATGAGGGAACCTGCCAAGTGAAACAAGATCATGAACTGTCATATTGCTTGCCCTGACTATCTCTGTCGAGATATAACTCACCCTGCGGGCTAAATCCATCCTGCTAAATTCGTTGATATTTCTGTTATAAAGCAGAAACCGTCCTCCCAGGGATACCTGTAAACCTGTCAGTGTACGTAAAAGAGTACTCTTTCCTATTCCGTTTCTTCCAATTACGGCAATAAGTTCACTACCATCAGAAGAGGCTTTGAGTGGCGGTATAAGTTCAACAACATGTTTTCCTGAAGTATAACCTATTCTTAATGAATCAAGTAAAATGATATTTTTATTTACTGTTGCCATCAAAAAATGCCTGTTTCCTTTCTTCTCCGGAGTATTACCCATATTACTACCGGGATTCCAATCAACGATGTAACGGAGTTTACAGGAAGAATACTTTCTGCTCCGGGAAGCTGTGATATAACATCGCTAATGAGCATTATAATTCCACCTGTCAATATAGTTCCCGGTACCAGAATTTTGTGATTGGAACTCCTGAATATGTTCCTTACTATATGGGGAACAGCAATTCCAATGAATCCTATCGGACCACAGAAAGCTGTCACACTTCCTGCCATTATGCTAGTACATGTAAAAATCAATAATCTGGAGAATTTGATATTCAACCCGATACTGCTCGCATAATTTTCCCCCAGTAATAATGCATTCAGGATTTTTACAGAAGCTATACTTAAAATCATTCCTGCCGAAATAGTAATTACCAGTACTTTTAACTGCCCTGCTGACAGATTCCCCAAGCTCCCCATTGTCCAGATCACATATGATTTCAGCATTGTCTCACTGCTAAAATATTGCATTATGCTAACTATTGCAGAGATACCGCTTGCCAGCATTATCCCGATGATCAGTATCGTCATGATTTCTCTTATGCGTGATGATATAAACATGATTAATATCATAACTACTCCTGCTCCTACCCATGCTGATATTACAAGGACCCAGTTACCAATATTCTGAATGTTTCCGGCAAAAAAACTTGCAGAAAAACCAAGTATTATAAGTGCAACACCAAAGCTTGCACCTGAACTTACACCCAGCACATAGGGACCTGCCATTGGGTTCCTGAATATTGTCTGCATCTGCAATCCACTTAATGACAAAGCTATGCCCACAGCAAGTGCTGTAAAAGCTTTTGGTAACCTGAAACTGAGAATTATGGTTTCAACATTCGTATCTGCATTTCCAGTAAAGATTCTGAATATCTCACCAGGTTTTATTGATACCGAACCGAGAAAAATATCAAGGATGAAGGTAATGACCAGTAATATAACAAGCAAAATAAAGATCGTTGGAAATCTACTTTTCCTGACAGTTCCCTTTATATCTTTTATTTTGTCTTCAGCTCTCACACGTATCCCTGTTATTTTAATTTCCGGTAATAGTAAAGTTCCCAATCCTTTAAAATATCAGGATGCAATATTGCTGCAATATCTTTCAGAATCAGGTCAGGATGTAGTGCCCCACTCTCCCAGTAATCATTACCACCACCCTGAGACATTCTGTTATTGTTATTATACAGATTGCCGTTAATATAACATTGCAATTTCGTGAATCGCTGATCGATTGAATAGATTTCCTCTTTTGTCATAGCCGAACCTGTATTCAGCCAATAATCAGCCTCAACAGCCCGGAGAAATATATCCTCAAGCCCAAATGGCATTGATATCGAAGACTCAGTATCGTTCCACAGATAGTTACCTCCTGCATCCTGAATAAGCTTGCTAATATAGGAATTTCCAGGAGATACATACCAGGTATCCCTGAAAGGAAGTCCAAGAAGAACATTGGGCCTGTTTTCGGTATTATGTCTCACATATTCCTTTGTTTGATTATATGATTTAACAACAGATGTAAATACTGAATCTGCCATTTCCGCTTTGCAAAATAATGCACCATATAATTTTATCCATTCAGCTTTAGCCAGAGGATCCTCTTCGAGATAATCAGCATTAAAAAGGGCCTGTGTACCTAATTCTCTTATCCTGCCAATATATCCTGCTGATTCACTGCCAATTCCATAAAACATGATCAGATCGGGAGAGATTTTTACAATAAGTTCATTATTTAGTCCCGATTCATACCCTACATTGCTTATCGCCCCTCCTTTAACCATAGAAGATATCTTCTCGTCATATACAAAATCTGTTCCTGAAACTCCGGCAATAGTGTGCCTCTCATCCAGTGCAGCAACCATTGCAAGATGTGTGGTTGACATGCAGATGATTTTTTTTACCGGGACATAAATGATTTCATCCGGATTTATTTCCGGAGTATCCTCACTATCTCTGTTTATCAGGTAATAATTATATTCAATACCTGTAGCGCCCTGCCATGGATCTTTAATTGTAAGTATAGTACAGCTGTCAGTATTTCGAAGAGAGAATCTTTTTGCTATTGTTACAATACCGGGAGTATTATTTATGTCGGACTGAGAACTAAGTTTCCTATTACCATTATTACAGGAGATTACCAAAGTTGCAATAAAAAATAATAGTGCTAACCACAAGCAGAATTGTTGCTGATATACTTTATTCATCTTTCCGAAAGCCCTGGATAATTCCTGAAGTCAAGCCTTGTTATAAATACTAAAGTGTTCCGCAGGAATTTCTTACAATAAGTTCAGGTGTTATGTTTACCTGACGTTTGAATTTGCTTTTCCCTGAATTTTTTATTTCCGACCATATCATATTTACCACTTTAGTTGCCATTACAGGCAGGGGTTTCCTCAGGCATGTTATCGGAGAAACCATCAAATCAAAGCCTGTCCCTTCTTCCATCGATAATATTGCAATGTCCTGCGGAACGCGTAATTTCCTCTTACTCAAAAATGACATTAACGGATACACAAGGTTGGCATGGAGAGCAATGATAGCATCAGCGCGAAAAGGAGGACGCAGTAGTTTTTCTAATCCCGAAAAGTCGATAT
>CAZTXH010000022.1:0-13447 GCA_964617415.1 uncultured Rikenellaceae bacterium
ATGAAGGAATAATGTCTCTTTAAGTTTCAGACGTGTTGTCTCTTCTGTATAATTGTTTATTTCAATCCCCGCACGATAGGATATGGTAAAAATGCGACGGGTCGATTCAGAATAGGGAAATAAATCATATTCTATTCCCGGTGTTATTTTCACCGAAAGATCATAATTGCTGTAAGTATATGACTGTACATAAGATCTTGCCCCGACAGACCAGTGATCGCTCATACTTTTTACATATGAAATCGATCCATAATAATCTTTCATGGTACTGTAAAAAGTTGTATCCTCATATTTATACCTGTCCTTCTGGTAATCCATTCCAATGCTTGACTCAAACTTAGACTTTTCAGTTATCCTGTTTGCCGACAGGTAACCGTGGATATATCCATAGCTTACAGTTTTCTGGCTGTTTGTATATGCATACAGATTGGCACTATAAACCCAGCTGTTCCATTTGTCAGTTGATACTGTTTCAGATAGAGGTTTAGAGAAATTTATATTCATGTATTGAGCAAGCGGAGTTTTTGCTACATATCTCATCAATCCCATTTTAAGTGCCTTTACTTCTTTGGCTCTTTGCATATCATAAGTATCATCCGGACTTATATTACATTTAATTGTATCAGCCATCCCTTTATAATTTCCCTGGCCTACAATAAAAAATGTAGCTACTCTACCACCGGAACCTGTGGATTCATAGGTTGTTATAATATAGACATCAGCGACTTTTCTGTCCCTGACATAGTTAATATAAGGGATCTCTTTTTTAACATAGTCACTGGCATCCATAAAGACATTGAGAGCATCTTTTCGCAGAGTATCAGGTTCAGTAAGATCTTCCTGGGGAAAAACTTTTATGAAACCTGATATAAGGATTAACAAAACAAGAGATTTTTTCATCTTTCAGACAGGTTAGGTAAATATTTAGCAATAACGAAATTAGGTAAATAATTATTGCTAAACTATTTTATCCCTATCTGAAAAAAACTATAATTTGTTAATACAGTTATTTTATTCAGAGATAGATATTGATATTCCTCCACCCCCTGTATTACCGAACCGGGGATTCACGACATTGTTATAAATTGAACCGAATGTATAGGTAAATCCGAAACTTGTAAAGTACTCAAATTGTGTTGCAAGCTCTTTCCTCTGCAGTAATATCTGGTCAACAGGGATATCTTCCTTAACAAGGCTAAGCTGGTCGTGTACCATGGCTGCGCTTCCGACAAGAGTAACTGATAATCCTTTGGCTATTCTGAGGTTAAGATATCCGAATATCGACAGATTATTTTTCGACCAGTCGTGAAGATAATTACTGTATTCAACACCAATATCAATACTTCCCCATTTCTGTACAACTTCATATGATGCAGATAAAGATTGTTGCCACAGGTTTTCCGTTATTTTATCATAGATTGTTGAGTCCATATAATTTGCATAGGTAAAACCGGCTGTATAAAGTATTCTCAGCTGACGTCTTGTTGATTCTGAATAGGGAAATACGTCATATTCTATACCCGGCATTATGGAGTAGGTAAATTTTTCATTGCTGTATGATGATCTACCAAGCCTGGCTGATCCGCCGAATGACCAGTGGTCATTTATGCTTTTAACGATCAAAGCTCTGAATGATTCAGAAGTATTAGTCCCGGTTATTGTAACTGTGTCGTTTATATTGAATTTATCCTCACTACGACTCATTACAGCCCTGAGGTTTATTTTCCAGTCTTCAGTAATTCTTGCGGCATTAATATTTCCTGACAAGTAATGTGACTTGTAGGTTTTTTCACCCTGGAGGAATCCGTTGACGGAAGTCCGGAAAACCCAACTGTTCCATTTATCTGTCGACACCGTTTCTTTGAGAGGTTCAGTAAAGCTTATATCCATATACTTGGACAGAGGCGTTTTGGCCACATATCGCATTAACCCCATTTTAAGGGTGTTAACTTCTTTTTCCCGTCTACCTTCAACTGTTTCATCCGGGGTAGTTACGAATATTAAGGTATCACGCATACTTTCATATTCACCCTGGCCTATAAAAAAATAGGAGTATTCTTTTCCTCCTGAACCTGTATTCTGACTTGTTGAAATGATATATACTCCGGCATCTTTGATGTCCCTTACATAGTTAACATAGGGGATTTCTTTTCTTATGAAATCTGTTGATTCCATATATACGTTGAGCGCATCTTTACGCAATGTATCGGCTAACAGATCTGTCTCCTGTGAAAATGAGGGTAATGCAAGAATAATACTTACAAGAAGGATGAGAATTCTTTTCATGACATGGTAGTTTGTAGTTAATAATTTTTTTAGCGCGAACGAATATAACCAAATCGCTAAATAACAGGGATGCATTAAGATTAATTAACAAATCATTAACCTTTAAAACAAAATCCGGCGCATAATAAACACCGGATTTCGATGAAAAATAAAGGAATGAAAAACCAGGAAGAAGTTACTGGTTGCTAGTTGCTCGTTACTGGGTCCTGGGTCTGGTTCTAGTATTTAATAACCAGTAACAAGGACCCAGCAACCAGTAACCAGCAACTTTTAATCATCATAATCTAAATACTCTAATCCATCATCTGTCATTCTCCAGAATCTGTATTTTGAATCTGTTGTATAACCATGATAGTAATATGAATGGTACATTCTCTGTGCAGTTTCATCCATGCAGATTATTGTTCCCTCAGGGATAAACACATCTACGCTAACCTCATCAAATGACCATTTTGAGTCAGGAGGTATCATAAAGAATTCATCAAGGAAAATAGTGTCTCCCGATATTTTCATATCATATTTTAATCTGCTTGCATTGCTCTCCGCATTAAGCCTGCTGGTGCCCGAAGATTCTCTTTCAATTTCGATACGGGTTGAATTATTATCTGCAGGATAGATGTCAAGCCGTGACCTGATATATACAAGATCTTTTTTATCATCTATATAGATTTTATAGAAATTATCCGTTACTGAGATCTCTTTATCAGCATTGAGATCTGATATTTTTTCTCCTGCCATGATGTAAAGAGTATCAGGAGTCGGGCCAATATATTCCAGAGATGTTGTTTCTCCCCTTTCAGCATAACTGATACCCTCATTAACGGAGATGATTGCAAGTGATGCCACACAGAGTACCCAGACTATCAGGCCGATTAGCCAGACATACCCATCACGGACCCTGAACCAGAAAATTAATCTGATACCGCCGTATATCATTGCCAGTAGAGGTATAGAGACTACCAGCACGATGAGTGTGGTCATCAGCGGAACCATAGCTGGAGTGACAATGTAGTTCAGGAAATCAGGCAGATAGGCAAGATTAAATTCTCCGGTATCTATAGCAAATGCACCGGGATATTTAAAGACAAAAATGATTATAAATGAAAACAGGGATGTAAATCCTGCAAGAACAAAAGTCACTCCGATGATTATCAGAATAATACGTACTATAATAAAGAGAACCTTACCGATTGCTCTGAATACTTCGTTGAAAGCACTTCCAACCTTAGTGGAATAAGAGTACACGGGAGTTTGTCCTGAAACATTATCTCTTGATTTGTAGAGATTATTACCATGTAATTCCCTTTTCTGTATATCTGTGATTGCTAATGGAAGTGCTATCCACAGGGCCAGATAAACAAGAAATCCTATTCCAAAAACAAGAGCGAATACGATGAAAAGAAGTCTGAACCATACGGGATCAGTATTTAGATAGGCACCAATACCACCGCAAACACCTCCAATAATCATGTCATCAGGGTTACGGTACATCCTTTTTTCGCGGTACCTATACTCATAACCACTATCTTTTTCTTCATATTGGTCGAATTCTTCCGGTGTCCCGATGATTGATATCATCATTTCAACATTCTCTTTTGTAATTATACCTGTAAGGTCTTTCTGTGACTGGAATATCTCAGCTATACGTGATTCGATATCTTCTATTGTCTCATTGCCGCCCGGCGTATTCCTGAACTTATGGTCAATAGATTGCAGGTAATCGCGAAGCATCCTGTAAGCTTCCTCATCAATCTGGAATAATACTCCGCCAAGATTTATTTTTATTGTCTTTTCCATCTTTTCAAGTTTTAGAGGTTTTAGATTTTTTTCTCGTACGGATCAGATTGACTGATTTAACAATTTCTTCCCATGATTTATCAAGGTCGGCTAGGTATTTCTGACCTTCGGGTGTAAGTTCATAGTATTTCCGGGGTGGTCCCTGCTGGGATTCTTCCCACCGGTAACTTAGCAATCCGGCATTTTTATGCCGTGTGAGCAGAGGGTAAAGGGTTCCTTCGACTACGATAACCCTTGCCTCTTTAAGCTCTTTAATAATATCGCTTGCATAACAGGAATTCCTTGATAATACTGAAAGGATACAGTATTCCAGGATACCCTTGCGCATCTGTGCTTTTATGTTTTCCAGATCCATAATAATTGTTTTTAGATTTTACATTTTTTAAACAGCCTTCCTGGTCTGTATCTTTACAATTTCATTTTTTTCTTTACCGTGTTGAATTCTTCCTTCACAGATTCCTTGATGTTGTGGATATTTACCGGATCACCCTTCATTTCAATCTTCTGTGCGGTAGTCTTTGCCTCCGGTAACACTATATAGAGGATAAGATAAATAAGTATCCCCAATCCTCCCATCATTGCGAGAACAAGAAAGATTACCCTGACTATCCAGGGTTCGATATCCCAGTATGCAGCCATTCCTGAACAAACCCCGCCGATAATACGACGGTCAGGATCGCGGTACATCCTGTGGTAACCCGGTGTTGAGAATTTATCACCGGCAGATCTTTTTTCATCATCTGAAATATCTTCCGGTGTACCCATTACAGATATTACCTGGTTTACATCTTCAACTGTAATTACCTGTTTATAAGTTGTCAGTTTGCTGCGAAAAAGCTCAGCCATCCGGCTCTCAATGTCAGATAATATTTCGGATGAACTCTCCTCTTCGGCAAAATGAAACTCGAGATTCTTCAGGTACCTTTTTAATTCGGCATAAGCATCTTCATCAATATTGAATGAATAGCCTCCAAGGTTAATGCTGACTGTTATCTTCATATGCTAAGAATTTATTGTTAATGGTTCTTTAAAATATTTACTACTATATAAAACATGTAACATGACAATGCAAAGATATATAAAAAAATTAATACTATGCAATACATAGTAGTAAAAAAATTACAATATTTTTTGAAATGTTTTATAATGTATTGGTTATAAATAAGATATAAATTAAAAAAAAATTGTAAAATTTTGTCTTTTCCACCTCACCCCCTACCGTCATCCCTCAGTGCTACCCTTTATATACATCTATTTAAAACATTACATAAAAGTGGGAGATTCCTCATTATACCTCCTCCGTCGGCATAATGAGGAATGACATAACATTTAAATTAACGGTCAATATCCGAATCGCCGCTTCTTCCTCTAATATTCTCCAATTATTCTGTCATTCCGAACGAAGTGAGGTATCTCTTGGATATCAATACTATATGTCATTTAAATGATTGTGAATAAAGGATAGCTCACCGGGAGAGAGCTTGTCCCGGACAAAGGACGGGAGGTGGTGAGGTGAAAAAGAAACGGGGGAGGCGTTAGAGGTGAGAGATACAAAAAATCCCTATATTTATGCATATAATTTTAATATTATGAAGAAATACAAATGGGGCATTCTTGCCCCCGGAAAAATGTCAGCAAAATTTACAAGGGCACTTAAAATGCTTGAAAATGCTGAATTACACGCTGTTGGCTCACGTGATCCTGAACGCGCAGCTTTATTTGCTTCGGAATATGGATTTAAGAAATATTACGGGAACTATGAAGAGCTGGCATCTGACCCGGATGTTGAGATCATATACATTGCCTCTCCACATTCACATCATCATGAACATACAATGCTTTGTCTGAGAAACGGGAAACATGTGATCTGTGAAAAGGCATTTGCACTTAACACGAAAGAGGTAACACAGATGATCGATGAGGCAAAGAAACGTGATCTCTTTCTCATGGAAGCTCTCTGGCCCCCCTTTCAGCCTTTTTATAAAAAGACACATGAGATTATAGAATCAGGGGTTCTCGGCAAATTAATGCACCTTGATGGGTATTTCTCATTCATACCACCTTATGACGCAAATAACAGGAAATTCAATCTTGCTCTCGGAGGAGGTTCACTGCACGATATAGGTATTTACCCGGTAATTGATGCACTTACATTTTTTGGAGTACCCTCTGAAGTACATGCAAGTGCTGTTTTTAGTAAAACAGGTTCAGAAGAATCACTGAGTGTCATTTTTAGTTATAATAATGACAGGATGGCAACACTTTACAGCTCATTCAGGACAAGCATAGGCATAGGGTGTAAGATCTATTGTGAAAAAGGGAACCTTATTGTAACAAGGGGGAGAGATATGAACCAGAAAGTGATATTGGATCTGCATAACAATGAAAGCCAGGAATTCAAGTTCAATCCTCCGGCCATGGGCTATCACTGGGAAGCAGAAGAGGTGATGAATTGCCTTGATAAAGGACTTACTGAAAGCCCTGTTGCTCCTCTTAAATTTAGTCTTGACCTGATTAAGACACTCGACAGGATCAGGGAAGCTGCTGGAATAGTCTTCCCCTCAGAGATTAAATAATCATGAAGAACTTTCACAACTTGTCCCGATTTATCGGGAGGGAAAATCCAGAGAAGACACTGAGTGAAACAGAGATTTTTATCCGTAGATCTCTAAGCTTACCTGTATTTCTCTGTGTAACAACAAAGTAACAAGCTAAATATTAAACCATTAATATATTGGGTGGAAATTCAGATATATCAACAGAAGGCTCCTTTTACAAAAAGAAACTTCTTCTAAGTCTTATAATTCCAGTGATTCTTGTAGTGGTAATGTTACTGATAAAGGTCATTGAAGTTTTATTTGGGGTTGATTTTTCGAATCTTGGGATTTATCCCCGGACACTGAAAGGTATACCAGGAATCTTCGTGTCACCCTTGGTTCATAATGATTTTACACATCTGTTTAACAATGCATTACCTCTTTTACTTCTTTCCGTAGCTTTGTTTTATTTCTATTCTGAAGTGGCTCTCAGAGTTTTTTCGGTTAGCTATTTACTTACAGGATTGCTGGTATGGTTATGGGGCAGAACAGCCTGGCATATCGGTGCCAGTGGACTTATTTACGGACTTGCATCTTTCCTGTTTTTCAGCGGATTGATCCGACGTTATTTCAGATTAATAGCATTATCACTGCTGGTAGTTTTTCTTTATGGTGAGATGGTATGGGGTCTTTTCCCGGGTATTTATAAGGAAATTTCATGGGAATCGCACATGCTGGGTTTCATTTCAGGAATATTGCTTGCAATATGGTACAGGAAAGAGGGTCCGCAAAGGCCGGTATATGAGTGGATGGACAAGGATGTTGAAGAAGTTGAAGAGATTGAAGAAGTTGAAGAGGAAGAGGATTATTTTAAAGATCTGAATAGTTAAGAATGATATAAGAACAATGGATCTTTCAATTGTAATAGTCTGCCATAAGGCATTGGGAAAAGTGAACAGGTGTCTTGAAGCACTGGATTCCTTTTCTGGTAAAGACTTTAGTATGGAGGTAATTGTGGTAAACAATAATCCGGGAGATATTGCTTTCATGGAGATTGAAAAGAGGTTTACGGAGTATAAGTTTATTCATAACACTATAAATGGCGGATATTCAAATGGATGCAACCTGGGTGTGACAGAAGCTACAGGAGATTACTATTTATTCCTTAATCCTGATGCTGTTGCTGCAGAATATGATGTAAATAAACTCCTTTTGGCTGCTAAATCTGATCCTTCCTTTTTTATTATCTCATGCCGGCAAGTGAGAAAAAACGGGAAAGAGGGTAAGGCTTATGGTGTTTTTCCCTGGGAAAGAAGAACCGGAAATCTGAAAAACAAAATCTTCTTAGGTGATAAAGAAGTAATTAATATATCATTTCACGATTGGGTTTCAGGATCAGTAATGATGATCCCGAAGGAAATTTTCAACAGTCTGAAGGGATTTAACGAGGATTTCTGGATGTATTACGAAGATGTGGACCTATGCCGCAGAGCCAGAAATGCAGGCGGGGAAGTAGCTTTTTGTAATAACATAACCATTCAACATGATCATGGTGGCAGTACAAGAGCAGATCTTAAAACTACATCTCTCGCAAAATGCGAGGTACAGATATCAAAACATTTATATATTCACAAGCATAAAACAGGTATAAACAAGATTTTCATACAGGCATTCACTGTAGCAAATAACCTGTTAACAGGAATAATTACAGGAATAGCCGGTCTTTTGTTTTTCTTCATTCCTAAACTTTTTGTCAGGTTTCTTGTTTTAATAAGAGTGACTGGTTATTATGCCTGTTCTGTTTTCAGGAGATCATGGATGAGTCCCCGATCAGTTAATTTCCGGAAATAGAATTTGATTTTCCTGATAGAAATAAAAAACAGATAGGTTTTTATAAGTAATAAAAGAGTGTTAAAAAAAATTAATTAACACTTATAAGTCCGGATATATTATTGATGGGCAAAAATATATCTCCATCTTTGAGTCCTGAATTACAGAATGAATAATTGTATAAAGAAACATAATAATAATAATTGTAAACGAGATAATATGGAAAAGTTACTGTCCAGGAATACAATAATTCTTTTTCTTCTCATTTTAATTTCAAATACAATTGCAGGACAGGAAGGGGAGACCAAGGTAGATACTTTAAGAACGAATGCGGTAAAAATATTTCTCGACTGTCAGAGTTGTGATATGAATTATACACGTCAGGAGATCCCATATATTAATTATGTGAGGGATGTTCATGATGCCGAGGTAGTTATTTTGGTTACAGAGCAAAATGCAGGAAGCGGAGGAAGACAATATACTTATACCTTTCACGGGCAGCATGATTTCAGTGGCATGGATGATACTCTAACCTATACATCCAATCCTGACCAGACCAGCACTTATATCCGGCAAAAAAGAACCGATCTGCTGAAGATTGGTTTAATGAGATTTGTTGCCAAAACACCATTATTCAATGAAATTGAGATCAGGCACAACAAGGAACTTGAAGCGGAAGATGTTATTGACAGGTGGAACCACTGGGTTTTTGAACTATCAACAGAACCAAGGTTTGAGACTGAAGAGACACAAAAGCAGTATACATTCAGAAATTCATTAAATATTTCCAGGGTAACACAGGATCTGAAACTGGAAATAGAGATGGATCATTTTTACCAGATGGAAAAATTCATTGAGAATCCAGGAACAGACACAGCCATTATCTATGATTATACATCCAGTTCTGCATCTATGGATAATCTTATTGTTTTTAGTCTCAGCGATCACTGGTCGGCAGGTCTGAAATGGGATCTTAGATCTTCAACAAGAAATAACTATAACTTTATGACTGAATTCCTGCCTTCAATTGAATATGATATTTTTCCTTATTCTGAATCTACCCATAGACAACTAAGGATTCTCTACGGTGCTGGTTATCAGTATAATAATTATATTGACACTACCGTTTATAACAAGATAACTGATAATCTTCTGAAACATAGTCTGAGTGTAGCATATGAAGTTCAGAAAAAATGGGGTTCAATAAATGTTTCCTTAACAGGATTCAACTATTTTAATGATTTATCCTTAAACAGGATTGAACTTAATTCATTCATAAACTTCAGGATCTTTAAAGGATTATCACTACGGGTGAGAGGCAGGGCAGCTCATATCAATGATCAAATCAATCTAAGCAAAGGAGATGTTTCAGAGGCGGAGAGATTATTGCAATTAAGGGAGCTTGCCACAAAATACAGGGTGGAAGGCAGTATTGAAATCTCTTATACTTTCGGATCAATATATAACAATGTAGTAAATCCGAGATTTGGCAACGGTAACAGGTTCTTCTTCCGTTAGAATTAAATAGGTCAGATTATTCTTTAAAGAATATTCCTCAAAGTAGCCCATATTATCCAAATTATTACCTTTGTTGGCTGAATTCAATAATTTCAGGTAATATTAGTTTGTATGAATCAAAAACCTGTTGCTGTTATTACAGGTGCCAGCAGGGGGATTGGCAGGGCAATAGCAATTTCCCTTGCATCGGAAGGTTTTGATATCGCCGCAATAGCCCGTTCTACTGATAGTAAAGGGATGGAAATCCTTAATTCTGAAGTTGAAAAGAGGGGTATGGAATTCTTCCCTGTCGGACTCGATATCTCCTGTATCGACAGTCATACCGAAGCCGTTTCGAGTATCCTGGAAAGATATGGCAGGATAGATTTCCTGGTAAATAATGCAGGAGTGGATCCTCTTAAACGGGATGACCTCCTTGATATGACAGAAGAGAGTTATAACAGGGTTATGAATATTAATCTGAGAGGACCTCTTTTCTTTGCACAGAAGATTGCAAAGGAAATGATATATCTGAAGAAGCAACGATTGTCTGATTATACACCCGTAATAGTATTCATTACCTCAGCTTTAGCTAATATTTCCACTGTGAACAGGGTTGAATATTGTATTTCAAAATCGGGTCTCAGCACTGCTTCAAAAATATTTGCTCACAGACTGGCAAAAGAAAGTATCCGTGTTTATGAAATCCGTCCCGGAATAATTAAGACCGACATGACTGCAAAGATGATGGATAAGTATAATTCTTACATTAAAGAGGGGATTGTACTTCAAAGAAGATGGGGTTTACCCGAAGATATTGGCAGGGCTGTCGCATCACTGGCCCGGACTGACTGGGATTTTTCTACCGGAATGGTATTCGAAATAAGCGGTGGTATAAATATTCACAGGCTGTAAACAATTCTGAAAAATATTTGTTAATGTTATGTATATACGACCAATTTGGCCGTATATTAACACAAAAACATCAAAGAATGAAAAAGACATTATTATTTACTACACCATTACTATTTACAGTAACAATGAATGCACAGGATAAACTAAATGTAGATAAAGATAAAACAGCATTACACTGGCTTGGAGAAAAGGTTCTGGGCGAGCATAATGGAACTGTAAAACTTAAAGATGGATGGCTTAGCTGGCAGGATAACAGGATTATATCAGGGGAATTTACTATTGATATGAAAAGCATTACGGATGATGATGGCAGTGAAAGACTTGAAAGTCATCTGAAATCTGATGATTTCTTTGGAGTTGAGAAATATCCCGAATCAAAGCTTGTTGTGACCGGCAGTGAAGCTTTTAGCAAGGGAACAGCTATTGTAAAGGGAGACCTTACCATAAAAGAAATTACTCATCCTATTGAATTTAAAGCTACAGTTCAAAAAGAAGAGGAAGGAACATGGTTCTTTGCAAATATCACGGTTGATAGAACCAAATACAATGTCAGATATGGTTCCGGCGCCTTCTTCGATAACCTCGGTGATAAGATGATTTACGACGAATTCAAACTGAAGGTTAACCTGTTTGTTAAATAATATTTTTAGAAGTAGCTATTGGAAAAGTCATAAATCATAGCAATATTGTATCATTCAAATACAGATTGTATATGACCAATGACCTAACCGTTAACACTGGCAAGCAAAAGCTTGTTTACCAGCAATATCTGGTTCCCTTTATACTTATTACGAGTCTCTTTTTCCTCTGGGGATTTGCCCACGGATGTCTCGATGTCCTGAATAAACATTTCCAGGAGTTGCTAAGTATATCTAAAGCCAAATCGGCTTTTGTGCAGTTTGTCTTTTATGGCGGCTATTTTTTTATGGCTATCCCGGCAGGACTGCTTATGCAGCGTCACGGATATAAAAGAGGTATTATATTCGGACTTCTTCTTTTTGCAGGAGGAGCATTCCTGATGCTTCCGGCTACATTTATCCAGACCTTTGGTAGTTTCCTTCTTTGTCTTTTTATTATTGCCTGCGGACTGACATGTCTTGAAACAGCAGCCAATCCGTATACCACGGTATTGGGTCCGCCACAATATGGAGAAAGAAGGATTAACTTTTCTCAGTCTTTCAATGGACTTGGGTGGATTGCAGGACCACTGGTGGGAGGGATGCTTATCTTTTCAAACGGTTCCAGTGAAGCCAGCAATAAATTTGCATCAATAGCACTTCCATATATGCTGATAGGTACACTGGTGCTTATTGTTGCCATAATGTTCTGGAGGATTACTTTTCCGGAGATAAAGGAAGAGTCGAGTCTGGATGATGGTAATCAATCTTCCGGAGGCAGCCTGAAGGATCTTCTGAAATATCCACATTTCGTACTTGCCGTCATTGCACAATTCCTCTATGTTGCTGCACAGACTGGGGTTAACAGCTTTTTTATAAATTATGTGACCGAAGAGATACCATCTGTAACCAACCAACAGGCATCGCAGATCCTTGGTTTCGGGGGGATGGGATTATTCTGGCTGGGGCGGTTTACAGGGAGCACCCTGTTTATGCGTATCATGAAACCGAACCGGCTGCTGGCATTATATGCCCTGGCCAATGTAATAACGATGTGCTTTGTTGTTTCAGCCCTCGGATGGGTATCAGTAATAGCACTTTTTTCGACATATTTCTTTATGTCGGTAATGTTCCCGACAATCTTTGCCTTGGGTATCAAGGAGCTGGGATCGTTAACAAAGAAAGGCTCTTCCCTGCTGGTAATGTCGATTGTGGGAGGGGCGTTGATCCCGATTATCATGGGACACATTGCTGATATATCAACAATGGCACTGGGCTTTATTGTACCGTTGATCTGTTTTGTTTTTATCCTCTATTATGGATTAAGTGGGTATAAAGTCAGGAAAGCTGGCTCAAAGACAAACAGGGTAAAAAATCAATTGGGCTAAAGCCCACACAATAAATATTACATCTGGGACCGTTGGCTGAAGCCAACGTCGAAATAATCTTAAAGATTAAGCTTGGTTCTTCTGGGAATATGATCTCAATTGCCGTCAGCTTCAGCTGATGGTTATCTGAATTTATTATATTAATTTGGACTTTAGTCCAATGAACATTGATAATCAATCTATTAGCAGCACCTTTGCTCCCCTTATCTTTCTTTGTTTTAGCTCTGTTAAAGCAATATTGGCTTCCTCGAGCTTGTATTCCTGTATCTCAGGTATGATTGGTATTTCTGCAGCTATTTCCAGAAACTCTTTCACATCTCTCCGGGTGACATTTGCAACACTTTTGATCTCTTTCTCCATCCAGAGGTGATTGGAATAGTCTATCTTCAGCAGGTAATCCTTATCGATCTCCTCTTTCCTGATAGCATTTATCACAAGCCGGCCTCCCGGCTTAAGGTTTTTCATAGCCTCTACCACCGGTTTCCATACTGGCGTTGTATCGATTATTGTATCAAGGAGATCAGGAACGGTGTCTGTTGTATCACCTGCCCATGATGCCCCCAGCTCCATTGCGAAGGCC
>CAZTXH010000023.1:0-13333 GCA_964617415.1 uncultured Rikenellaceae bacterium
CCATAATGATCATATCAAGGACTTTTTCAGTGAAAGTTATAAATAGCAGGTAATAACAACATGAAGATATTCAAAGCTTTCTTCAAAACGAAGAGGGCTTTTTTTATATTTGTTTCTCGATAAAATTATTAATATGGCTTTACTGGGATTTTTTACCAGAGAGAATAAGGAGAATCTCAACAAGGGTCTTGAAAAAACCAAGGAAAATGTTTTCACAAGGCTCTCCAGGGCAGTTATCGGCAAGACAAAAGTAGATGATGAGGTACTGGATAACCTCGAAGAGGTGCTTGTCTCTTCTGATGTCGGTGTAGATACAACATTAAAAATCATAGAACGTATTGAAGCAAGGGTTGCAAAGGATAAATACCTGAACACAAATGAACTGAATATTATCCTGAAAGAAGAGATCGCAGCACTTCTGCAAGAGGGGGAAAACGGTTTAATCCCTGATTTTTCTGCTCCACTGCCATCTTCTCCCTATGTAATAATGATAGTAGGAGTAAATGGTTCAGGAAAAACAACCACAATTGCAAAACTGGCATACCAGCATAAAAAAAATGGCAGGAAAATATTGCTTGGAGCAGCTGATACCTTTCGTGCAGCAGCAATTGACCAGCTCCAGATATGGGCCGACAGGGCAGAAGTCGCGGTTGTAAAGCAGCAGATGGGTTCAGATCCCGCATCAGTAGCTTTCGATACAGTCAAATCAGCCATAGCCGGAGGATACGATGTTGCTATTATCGATACTGCAGGACGACTCCATAATAAGGCATATCTTATGGCAGAACTTACAAAAATAAAGAGAGTGATGGATAAGGTCCTCCCCGGTGCCCCCCACGAAGTGTTACTTGTCCTTGACGGATCAACAGGTCAGAATGCTTTTGAACAGGCCAGGCAGTTTACCGCAGCAACAAATGTAACAGCAATAGCAATAACAAAACTCGACGGTACAGCAAAAGGAGGTGTGGTGATAGGTATTTCCGATCAGTTTAAGATACCTGTTAAATATATAGGAATAGGAGAGAAACTGGATGACCTGCAGGTATTCAACAGTATCGAATTTATAGATTCTCTGTTTACCCCCATCAATTAAAAGCCATATTAATTAACCTGATGAAACGGGGAAAGATCAACATAGTAACACTGGGCTGTTCAAAGAATATCGTGGATTCCGAAAAACTTCTTAAACAGCTTCAGGCAGGAGGCTATGAAATCCTTCACGATTCAAATGATCTCTCAATTCCCAGGGTCATAATCAATACATGCGGATTTATTAATGATGCTAAAGAGGAAAGCATTGATACCATTCTTCGCTTTGTCAGGGCCAAGGAATCGGGGAAAATAGAGAAATTGTACGTAATAGGCTGTCTTTCTGAGCGTTACATGGATGAATTAAAAGCCGATATCTCTGAAGTAAGCAGCTATTTCGGAGTAAAAAAACTCCCGGAAATTCTCGACGAGATGGGAGTGAAGATTAACCGGGAGCTTATATACCAGAGAATACTTACAGGTCCCGGACATTATGCATACCTGAAAGTATCGGAAGGTTGCGACAGGAAATGTGCATTCTGTGCTATTCCGGGGATAAGAGGCAAATGTGTTTCGCGTTCTGTTGAAGAGTTAATCGGGGAAGCACGGTATCTGGCTGAAACAGGAGTGAAGGAACTGATACTTATTGCTCAGGATTTAAGTTATTATGGTCTTGACCTTTATAAAAAACAGATGTTACCTGCCCTCATCTCCGAACTGCTTAAAATTGAGTCGTTCCAATGGATAAGGTTACATTATCTGTATCCTGCAAATCTTCCTGAAAAACTGCTCCAACTGATCAGTGATAATCCACGTATCTGCAAGTATATCGATATACCAATACAGCATATCAACGACAGGATGCTTGGACTAATGAAAAGATCGCATAACCGAAAGGAAACGGAAGAGATACTGGGAATGATACGTAACATTCTGCCCACTGCTGCAATAAGAACTACACTGATAGCAGGTCATCCGGGAGAAACAGAAAAGGAACTCCTGGAGATGAAAGAGTTTATAAAGGAATTCAGGTTCGAGAGGCTGGGAGTTTTTGCCTATTCACACGAAGAGGGCACACTATCATATACTTATGAGGATGAGATCCCCGAAGAGACTAAACAAGCCAGGGTTTCAGAGATCATGGAGATACAGCAGGAGATATCTGCTGAACTAAATAATAACCTTGTCGGGAATACTTTGAAAGTATTGATCGACAGGAGGGAGGAGCAGTATTTTATCGGCAGAACAGAGTATGATTCACCGGATATT
This sequence comes from uncultured Rikenellaceae bacterium, assembly GCA_964617415.1. GTDB lineage: Bacteria > Bacteroidota > Bacteroidia > Bacteroidales > VadinHA17 > LD21. Next base: position 2,299 of record CAZTXH010000023.1, read on the forward strand.
GATCAGGAGGTACTTATTCCTGCCGAATATAATCTTAAACCCGGAAATTTCTACGAGGTATTAATTACACAATCGACTGACTTTGATTTATTTGGAACCCCCGGACATCAGCTAACTGGTTGATGTCCTGCCTGGCCTATTTATTTGTTTTTTTCTTCTTCTGTATCCTGATCTTTATTTCCGACTTCTCGCTGTTAAATCCAACATTTATTATTTCTCCGTCACTGGGTCCGGCTTTTATAAGCACCTCAGCCATTGGATCTTCGAGATATTTCTGAATTGCCCGTTTAAGTGGTCGTGCTCCATAGGTAGCATCAAAGCCTCTTTCAGCAATAAAGTCCCTTGCTGCTGTGGCTATTTTAAGCTGGTAGCCAAGTGATTTAACCCTTTCGAACAATCCTTTGAGCTCGAGGTCGATTATCAGGTTGATCTCTTCTTTTCCCAGTGAATTGAACATTATAACATCATCAACCCTGTTCAGAAATTCGGGTGCAAATGTTTTATGCAGAGCTTTCTGAAGTATGCTTTTTGTTTGTGCGTCCCTTGATGATTTTTTTGCCTGTGTATCGTATCCAATGCCATGCCCGAATTCAGCTATCTGACGTGTTCCTATATTAGAAGTCAGGATCACAATTGTGTTCCTGAAGTCAACCCTTCGTCCCAGGCTGTCTGTAAGCTGTCCTTCATCAAGTACCTGGAGCAGAATATGGAAAACATCGGGGTGAGCTTTTTCAATCTCGTCGAGGAGAACCACTGAATATGGTTTTCGTCTTACTTTTTCTGTTAGCTGGCCACCCTCTTCATATCCCACATATCCCGGGGGTGCACCCACAAGTCTTGAAACAGAGAATTTCTCCATATATTCACTCATATCGATCCTGACAAGATTCTCTGTGGAATCAAAAAGGAACTGGGCAAGTATCTTTGCCAATTGTGTTTTACCGACACCTGTCGGGCCCAGGAAAATAAAGGTACCGATAGGTTTATTGGGATCTTTAAGCCCGGCCCTGTTTCTCTGTATTGACTTCACTATTTTCTGGATAGCCTCATCCTGACCTATGACACTTGTTTTCAGTTCTTCTGCCATTTTAAGGAGTCTTGTACCTTCTGTCTGGGCTATTCGCTGTACAGGTACACCGGTCATCATTGCCACTACCTCAGCAACCTTGTCAGCGTCAACAGTCTCACGGTTAACAGCCAGTTCTTTTTCCCACTTTTTCTTTTCAAGATCAATCATATCGAGAAGATCCTTTTCACGGTCCCTGAAACTTGCAGCTTTCTCAAAATTCTGGTTTTTCACAGCACTCATCTTCTCTTTCTTGGCCTCCTCAAACTGATTCTCAAGGGAGAGTATCTTCTCGGGAACAACAATATTAGAGATATGTACCCTTGAACCTGATTCATCGAGGGCATCAATAGCCTTATCAGGAAGGTGCCTGTCGGAAATATAGCGGTTTGTAAGCCTCACACATGCCTCAATAGCTTCATCTGTATAATTAACATTATGATGCTCTTCGTATCTTTCCTTTATATTATGCAGTATATCAAGGGTTTCTTCTATAGTAGTCGGATCGACAAGAATCTTCTGGAATCTTCTTTCCAGGGCCCCATCTTTCTCGATATGTTGTCTGTATTCATCAAGGGTAGTGGATCCTATACATTGTATTTCTCCTCTTGCCAGTGCCGGTTTAAGCATATTGGCCGCATCGAGTGATCCTGTTGCTCCACCTGCGCCCACTATTGTATGTATCTCGTCGATGAATAATATTATATTGTCATTTTTAGAGAGTTCATTCAGTATAGCTTTCATTCTTTCTTCAAACTGACCCCTGTATTTTGTTCCGGCAACTATCGAAGCGAGGTCAAGGGCAACGACTCTCTTATTAAAAAGTACCCTTGACACATTTTTCTTTGATATACGAAGCGCAAGTCCTTCAGCAATAGCTGATTTACCTACACCTGGTTCTCCAATAAGTACCGGATTATTCTTTTTTCTCCTTGACAGTATCTGTGCCAGTCTCTCTATCTCGCGTTCTCTGCCTACTACAGGGTCAAGACGGTTTTCATCAGCAGCTTTTGTCAGGTCGATACCAAAATTATCAAGTACCGGAGTATCGGATGATGGTTTTGCCTGGGAAGGGCTTCCTGACTGACCTCTGCCGGGAGTTCCAAATCCCTGACCTTCATCTTCCTCGTCTTTTGGATAATCGGCCTTGGAGCCTGGCGATTCGGCTTCAACCATCCGTTTGACAGATTGGTAATCGACATTCATCTCTGACAAAAATTTAGTAACAAGGGTATTCTCATCTTTAAGTATTGCCAGGAGCAAGTGTTCTGATTCTATAGTACTGCTCTTTAATGCTTTTGCTTCAAGATATACAAGCTTCAGTATCCTTTCAGTACTCCTTAATAGAGGTATCACTTCATGATCCGTAACAGGCACGGGACTCTCAACCTTTATACTCTTTTCAAGAGAGCCCTTTAATACCATCAGATCAATGCCCTGGGTTATCAGTATTTCTACTGCCACACCTTCTCCATCACGCAAAATACCAAGGAAAAGATGTTCGGGACTAATATGGCTGTTGCCAAGCCTTATAGCCTCTTCCTTACTGTAACCAAGGATATCCTTTACTCTCTGTGAAAACTGTGAATCCATCTTTTCATTTTATCATTTTGCTTTCATTTACCTGTTACAGGTCATTCTGTCATATACTACACGACAAAAGTACACATAAATGAAAAATCAAAGTAATAAATTACTTTTTTTTATATATGGCAAGAACCATGCCCAATTATGAACAATGTGATGTTAAAAATTCACAATCAAAAAATAAAGAAAATAGTCAAATATTGACTATCTTCGTGAGTTATTTTAACAAACTGCTTTCTATAATATATATATCTAATTAACAATTCTTTATGGCAGAAAGAGAAAGAGTGGTCAGTGTAAATATTGAGGAGGAGATGAAATCGGCTTACATTGACTATTCAATGTCGGTCATTGTATCAAGGGCTTTACCTGATGTCAGAGATGGACTTAAACCTGTTCATCGCAGAGTTCTTTTCGGAATGTCGGAGCTTGGAGTACAATCAAACAAACCTTATAAAAAATCGGCCAGGATAGTAGGGGAGGTGCTCGGTAAATATCATCCACACGGGGATTCATCGGTTTATGAAGCCATGGTGAGGATGGCACAGGATTGGTCGCTCAGGTATCCGTTGGTTGACGGACAGGGCAATTTTGGCTCAGTCGATGGTGATAGTCCGGCAGCCATGAGGTATACCGAAGCACGACTCCGGAAAATTGCAGAAGAGACCCTGTCGGATATTGAAAAAGAAACCGTTGATTTTCAGCCGAATTTTGACGATTCTCTCAACGAACCACTTGTTCTTCCCACACGGATACCCAATCTGCTGGTAAACGGAACATCCGGTATTGCTGTCGGTATGGCTACAAACATGCCACCACACAATCTCTCGGAAATCATAGATGCCACAATAGCATATATAGATAATAACAATATCACAACAGAAGAGATCCTTCAATATGTAAAAGGCCCGGATTTTCCAACAGGAGGTATTATTTATGGTGAACAGGGTATAAAAGATGCCTGTGAAACGGGTCGGGGCAGAATAGTAATAAGAGCGAAAACCGAAATTGAATATACTCATTCAGGCAGGGAATGCATAGTTGTAACTGAAATTCCCTACATGGTGAATAAGGCAGAAATGATACGAAAGATCGCTGATCTTATTAACGAAAAGAAACTGGAAGGAATATCATATATAAATGATGAATCGGACAGAAAAGGAATGAGAATAATCATCATCCTCAAAAAGGATGCTACAGCCAATGTTGTACTGAATCATCTTTTCAGATATTCATCACTACAGACTTCTTTCAATGTTAACAATATTGCTCTTGTAAAAGGCCGTCCCAGATCACTCAATACAAAAGATCTTATTCATTATTTCGTAAAACACCGTCATGATGTTATCCTGAGAAGAACAAAATATAACCTTGTACAGGCTGAAAAAAGAGCACATATACTTGAAGGACTGATAATTGCAAGTGATAATATAGATGAGGTTATTGCACTTATCAAATCATCGGAGAATCCTGATGTTGCAAGGGAGAAACTGATGAAAAAGTTTAGTCTTACAGATGTTCAGGCAAGAGCCATTGTTGAGATGCGCCTCAGACAGCTTACAGGATTGGAACAGGAAAAGCTTCGTTCGGAATATGAAGAGGTTACAAAACTTATAGAGTATCTTAAAAGCATTCTCGATAGTGTTGACCTGCAAATGAAGATAATAAAGGATGAACTGCTTGAAATAAAACAAAAATATGGTGATGACAGGCGAACGGAAATAGTACCGAATGCAGAGGAATTCAATCCGGAAGACTTTTATGCCGATGAGGAGATGGTGATAACCATATCACATATGGGCTATATTAAAAGAACACCGCTGACTGAATTCAGAAGACAGAACAGGGGGGGGACAGGTGCCAGGGGCGGAACAACCAGGGATGAGGACTTCATTGAGCATCTCTATATTGCCACAATGCACAATACAATGCTTTTCTTCACCAGTAAAGGTAAATGTTACTGGCTAAAGGTGTACAACATTCCGGAAGGTGCAAGGACATCCAAAGGAAGAGCTATACAGAACCTCATAAATCTTGAACAGGATGATAATGTAAGAGCATTCATAAATGTTAAGAACCTTGATGATTCAGAATATATCAACAATAATTTCATAGTACTCTGTACAAAGAAAGGAATCATTAAAAAAACATCCCTGGAAGCCTATTCAAGGCCAAGAACCAGTGGTGTCAATGCTATAACAGTGAGAGAAGGTGATGAACTTCTGGAAGCCAGGCTGACCAATGGAAATCATCAGATTATGCTTGCTGTAAAATCGGGACGTGCAATAAGGTTTCCTGAATCATCTGTAAGGCCCATGGGAAGAACAGCCTCAGGAGTCAGGGGAATAAAACTTGCCGATGAAAGTACAGATTATGTGATAGGAATGATAACCATTGAAAACAAAGAAAAAGATATACTTGTTGTTGCTGAGAAAGGATATGGAAAAAGGTCAGATATAGAGGGTTACAGAATCACAAACAGGGGAGGGAAAGGAGTGAAGACCATTAATATCACTGAAAAAACAGGTTCACTTATTGCATTGAAAGGTGTGACTGATAATCACGACCTTATGATAATTACCCATTCAGGTAATATCTTAAGAAGTCCTGTTTCAGCACTAAGGGTTATGGGAAGGGCAACACAGGGTGTCAGATTAATAAATTTAAGAGAAAATGACACAATTGCCTCGGTTGCTTGTGTGCTTGTAAATGAAGAAGATAGCGAGGAAGTATTAAGTATTCCTGAATGAAATGAGAGTTATATTACGGAAAATGGCAAAGAATTTGAAGATTAAATAATGAAAAGTTTATACATTTGGCAATTAATTTACTAGATATTCTAACACGTTAAAAAATAAAAAGAAATCATGAGGAAAATTATTTTGCTTTTTACCGCAATGAGTATTTCGTTAGGAGTGATGGCCCAGAAAGGAAAGGTAACCAGTGCACTCAGTTATATTGAACAAGGAGATCTTGAAAAAGCAAAGGAGAACCTGGATAAAGCTTTTAATCACGATAAATCCAAGGACTGGTTTAATACATATTATGCAAAAGGAAGGCTTTGTCAGGCAGTCTTTGAATCTGAAGATCCCAAATACAGCTCATATTGTGAAAATCCGCTAGAGGAAGCCTATAATGCATATCAGAAAGCACTGGAACTCGATAAAAGAGGAAGTATAGAGAAAAAGTTGATTACTAATATGATTTTTAACTCACTGGCTCTTGATTTTTATTCACTGGGAAGTCAACATTTTGAAGCACAGGAATATGAGGAGGCACTTAAAGCATTTGATACACAAATAAAGGTCACCGAGAGCAACCAGTATGCCGGAGCAATAGATACAGGAATGTATTATAATGCAGGTTTGGCAGCTATAAATGCTGAGAAATACGAAGAGGGAATAAAATACTTTGAAAAATGTACCGAAATGGAATATATGGGTATTTCACCACATTATAATATATATCAATGTATGATGGGACTTGGTGATACGGCAAAAGCTGAAGCTTACCTGCTTGATCTTCCCGATAAATTTCCTGGTGATAATACAGTTTACCTTAATCTTATCGACCTTTATCTCACGAGCAACAAGTATGATGAAGCTCTCAAATACATTGAAATAGCCAAGGCAGATGATCCTGATAATTATAGTCTCTATTTTGCCACCGGCATTATGTATCTCAACCAGGAGATATTCGATAAGGCTATAGTTGAATTCGGGAAATCCATTGAGCTTCAACCGGATCATTTTGATTCATACTATGGTTTGGGTGCCTCATATATTAACAAGGCAGCCGACATGATTGAAAAGGCTAATGAAATCATGGATGTAGACGAATACAGTAAGGCTATTGATGAGGCAAATGCAGTATATGAAAAAGCATTGCCATATATGGAAAAAGCCCATGAGCTTAATCCGCAAGATGAATATGCAATGAGAGGTCTCAGGGAATTATATTACAGGCTGAGAGTCAAATATCCTGAATTAGCTCCCAAGTATGAAGAAATGAAGGCTAAAGTAGATTCACTTGAGGCACAACAGCCACAGCAACCTTAATAAAACTACTATACGTTCATTTAAAATAGGGGATGCAAAAATGCATCCCTTTTTTTTCGAAAAATAATCAATTGAGGCAGGGGAGGTAATTAAAATGGTTTGTTTGTTACACTGGATTTGTCTTATTATTTCCTATTTGACATAATATTAATTATAGGAAAAAATAATTAAAATTTCCGACCAGCTATGCTGGTTGATATAAAATCAGATATTGTGGCTGATGCTGAGCCTGCCGAAGCACAGTCCTATATCGGTAAAGATTTTATGTCAAAGGAAATTTTATTTTACTATCGATATTCTCGGCACCGATTTTATGTTAAGTAAATTTCCTCAATTATATAGTTGAAATGTTGAAAAAGTTGAAGAGTTGAAGGATTTAAACTCAAAGAGAAAGGATCTCTTCCAACATTATATGTTATAATAAAAAATAAAAACTCTTCTGATAAAAATCTTTAAAAATTTAAGGCAGCCCGCTAACCTGTGAAATAACTATTAATCTGAAAATTACCAGGTACTTAAAATTAGTTTAAGTAATTATTAATCAGCTGATTAATTGAAATTATTTCACGGGCTTTGCCATGGCCGATCCTAAATAACCAAATTTTCGGCCAGCGCGCTTTTTAATCAAAACTTATATTTATCAATAATACTTTAATTAATTCTTGGTGAGCCCTTTATGAGCCCTTTATGAGCCCTTTAAAAAATATGTAGTACCAACACTTGTTTCTCCCGCTTTTTGTAATAATTTATATTTTTCAACAAGTTCGGATAAATCTCTTGTCGAAGTTGCTTTTGAAACATTATTAAGTTCCTGATACTTAGTGTTTGTAATGGTTTTATGTTCTTTTAAATATATTACAGACTTGATTTGTCTGGTGTTTAATCCAATACTTTCCAAGTATTTATGATTATAAATATCTTTGAAAATAGTTACACTTATTCCTCCACCAACCAATTCAATTTCAGGCTCAAACAATCCAAATTCTTTGCATTCATTGATAATTTTTAGGGTTCCCCTACCCCATGCTTCAATTAATCCTCCTTTAAAAAAGATATCGGCAAGAAGAGGATTTCTTGGCCGTGATGGATGTTTTTTCTTTAAATCCTCAATAGTCAACCCCTCAGGTAAAGTACCTTCATTCCAGACCATAAATTTATCATCGTAAACACTAACCTGAATTGGAGTACCTACATAGTTTCTGTGTACAATTGCATTTAATAAAATTTCTTTAATAGCTTCGAAAGGATATTCTGATCCCTCAACTCTTTGTAATCCTTCGTATGAGATTGGAAAAGTGAAAAATTTCTTTTCAAGTATTTCAATCGTTAAATCTGCTAATAGGAATGCATTTCCTTCAACTATTTCCTGGAATTTTAGATCATCATCTCTTCTACCACAACGTCCAATCTTTACATAAGCATTTGTAAAATATTTACGTATATCAATACCGAATGATAAGATTGCCGCTCTTTTCAATTGTTTATTCTCAAATAATCTTAAATTATTTAGAATGTCTTCAGTTTTTTCATTTTCAATTTTTGTAAGTCTATTACTCTTTAAGGCACCCATTTTAAATGCATTTATTGCATTGCACCATATCGGTCTGGATCCCTGTCAAGAATTGCCAGAATTGAACCGGGTTTCATGTATTTTTTCAGGTTCTCAAGCCAGGCAACGGGCTGTGTGAACTCATGAAAGGCATGTACAATCACAACCATATCGAGATCATCCGTTGGGAAAAGAGGATCGGCAACCTCACCCGGCACTGTAAAAATATTGGTAATGGATTCTGAAGAGCACCTGTTGCGAATGTATGACAGGGCTCTTTTATTGATATCATTTGCATATACCTTGCCCGATGGTCCTGTCCTTTCAGCCATAGGAAATGTAAAAAATCCACGGCCTGCCCCTGCTTCGCCGATGATCATTCCCTGCTCGATTCCCATAACATCCATCGCTACCTGAACATCAAAATCATTGGGCCCGGATTGAGGTAAAGAGACACTCCCGAAGAGGCTATATAAAAGAAAGATCAGGGTACGCTTTTGAATATTCATAGCTACGCAGGTTTGACCAATTAATAACAAATCATGTACAAAATATCCATACCAAAATAATATAAATTTATTGATATCCTGACTCATCTTGTTCATACTTGTACAACTGCCAACTGCACAACTCCTCTCCCATTCTCGCCCTCACCCCCTATCGCCCCCCGCAATCCACCCCATTACTGCGAATAAAAAAATTCCACACCTAAAATTCTTCAATCTCCTGTAACCTATTCCACAGATAATGTTTAACTTGCTGTTCGAAAGAGTAATTTTATTACTTATATAAAATGAATTATGGTGCAAAATCAGGTAACATAAAACTTCTAAGATAAAATTAAAACTCTGATTTTTAGTCTAATATTAAATTCAACCAAATCAATTATTTTTACTAAACTATCAAACCCTTATTCCAATGGAAACATTAATACTTCCCAAGGACTCTGAATCAAAAAGAATCAGAATTTCCCCGCAAAAAAAAATCTTTTTAAATAGCCGTGATGGTGTTCACTATAAATTTACCTTAAGCAATTATTCAAATTCAAAAAGTTTCCCAATTCATGTTTGCGGAAATACTGTTATAGATCTGGATGAATGGAAAATAAGTTTTAAAGTTGCATTTTTTCAAGTTACCTCTTGGGGACACAAATGTGTCATAGAATATTCTACGGATTAGTAAATTTGTTAACAGTATAGACCTCAAATTATTTTAAAAAAAATTCAGCTACTAACACGGTCAATAAAATTAATACGCCCAGCCTTCGCTGAAGCTTTGGATGGATTTAATAAAACTTAGAAAATACCTGATAAATTAAATAAGCACAAACGCATAACACAGACAGCTATGAAAAGAACACTTAATTTTTATAGTTACAGATTATTCATAGTCTTTATATTTTTCATTCAATCTTGTCATTTTAATAAATCTTCGAATGAGCCGACTGACAAAGAACAAACACTAAGACTTGGAGTAAATAACTGGTATTTCTGGAGAAGTAATAAAAATGGACAATTTAAAGGTGCGGACGTTGATATATGGAATGAAATAGCAAAACGAAATGACCTATTTATAGAATATGTAGCTATTTCTGATCTTCAACATTTGGAAAGAGCAATGAATACTGATTCAATCGATGCATTTGTAAGCATGAGAAAAAATCCTGAAAGAGAAAAATATATGGATTTTGTTGAACCTCCGTTTCGTACAAAGGTCAAATATTTAACATATATAAAAAGCAAATCAAATATCGAGGTTAATCAACTTGAGGATATGCATGGGTTAAAAATAGCTTTAATTGGGGGGAATTATGACCTTATTGATAATGATACTTTAATTGAAAAGAAAATAATCAGTTGGGACGTAGCAAAGGGTTTCGATTATCTCTTAAACGATAGTATTGCTGTTGTTCATGCGATGCAATGGCTCGCTGAAAGATTCTTGCGTGATGAAAAATATAATTCCCAAATTAAATTAACACCCTATACATATAGTGAGTACCATTCATGCTATATGGTTATGTCAAAGAAGTCGGCCTTGACGCCAAAATGGGAAAAAGTATTTGGGCAAACAATACAAAAAATGATTGATGATGGGACAATGAAAAAAATTATCGATTCATATGTCCCGGGATGGTATGAAACTTATACACCAGGATGGCATGAATAAATTTGAAGTAATGATAAAATTCAGTAGCTTTTTACTAATCCTGATATGTTTTTCGCTTTTTTCCAATGCACAAACAGCAGTTCGTATTCCAATTGGGCAGGATATCGAAAATACAAAAGAACTGCCTGTAAGCTTAATTGCAAAAGAAATTCAATTTGTACTGCTTGAAACTAATACCAATTGTCTGTTAGACAATGACATTTCTAAAATAGAAGTATTTGATAACAACATTTTTATTAGCGATTACAAATATATCTTCAGATTCGACTTAAACGGAAAGTACATTCAGCGGATTGGAAAAATAGGAAAAGGTCCCGGCGAATATATTAAAGGATTCCAAACCTTCCTTATCGATAAACAAAATAAACACTTGATTCTTTTCGAATTTATTTTAGACAAAATGATGGTTTACGATTTTGATGGTAATTTTATTGATGAAAAACCAATTGATTTTAATCCAGGACCAACAGAATGGGTTGACGAAGAAAGTTTTGCCGTTTATAACAATGGATATATCTACGAAAATGAGCCATGGAAAGATTATTATATTTTATGACTATCGGTAATGATTAATAATATTTTGATAATTTGTAGTAACACAGGCAA
>CAZTXH010000024.1:0-12549 GCA_964617415.1 uncultured Rikenellaceae bacterium
AAAGGGGGGCTTTATACTATCAACACTTACCCTTGCAAACCTTTTATTATTCTGTTCAGTATCACCACTATTAATTATGAGTAAATTACTTAAACCGAAAGGCGGCCCGTTTTGCTTCCATCCCATTAATGGCAATGGAAATTCAAAAGACCTGTTTTTAATCAGCTCTGCATACATACCACCATCAGCAGCAAAATTAATATCCTCAAAAAAGAGCCCCCACATTGTGGATTGTATTTCCGATTTCGGATGGTCAATATCAACAATTATCGGTTCTAAATCCTGAGCATTAAGAGCGGTAGAAAGTACTATAAATATTGCTAATATACTGTTTTTGAAAGCCTTATTATCCATAACAAAATGATTTTAATTTCTTATATCTTCAATAGTAACAATTGAATTATAAAGTATCTTTTCAAATCGAACAATCCTGGATAGACTAATTAAATGGAAAAAATTGTTTATGCCTCAATCCTACCTAATAGTTATAAAACTATTTTAAATGTATTGAACGATTTGGGTTGGACAAGAGCTTTCAATAATCTCTTATCTATCTTAAGATTTAATTCCCTGGCGGTTTCTTCTTTATTTTCAATTATAACAATTAGGCTATTATCAGGATTCATAAAAGTGAGCAATTCCGAATTATTACCTTCAGTTTTTACTTACCTTGCTCCCGGTTGTATATAGTAGCTAAAATGTTTTAACAAATAGAACTCCGGATTATAAATAATTTCTTTTGTAGTACTATTTACCGTTATCATGGAGTTTTGTTTCCAACCCCACATACTTTTTCCTGATTCATCCAGTACACTATTCCAGAAAGTATATACACTAATACCATTTTCAAAATAATGTTTCATTAGAGAAAATGTATATTCGGCAGCTTTCCAGTCGTTTGAACCGAAACCGCATTCCGTTTCAGACTGCATGAGTTTAAGATCAGGATATTTTGTATGAACACCGTGAATCGCCTGTTTCCCAGCCCATTGAAAACTCACTCCGGAAATATATTTTGAAGTGAGAGGATTTTGCATAATAGTATCTATATTCTCTACCGAGGGTCTTTCATAAGTTCCGTACCATATTTCCATATCAGGATATACGGCTTTTACTTCAGGCCCCAGGTATCTTCCGATAAAAGTACCCAAATCAGAGGCGGTCCAAATACATGATGGAAAATTCTGACATGAATTCATTTCATTTTGTACGTGAATACCTGTAATATTTATATCTTCTTCACAATATGCCTGTATATATTTAACGAAATAGAGGGCATAAGCTTTCAGATAAGCCGGTTCCATACGAAATTGTGTGGTTCCTTCCCTACCTGCCTGAGATGGTAACAATCCATTATCCGAACCTGGACGACATGCATAATGATTGTTTGTTTTCATCCAGTAAGGAGGACACCACGGTGAGCCCCATATTTTTATATCCGGCCGGTATTTCATAGCTGCTTTTATATATGGAATAAGTATTTCCTTATCACGTGCAATTGTGAAATACTTCATTTCAAAATCATTTATGCTATCGTTCAGCGAATAATAGTTACGAGCATAATCATTTGCACCAATCGGCATCCGGCAAACATTCAGTTTCAGTCCTTCTACAGGATCGAATATATTCTTAAGTATATTTTCACGTTTCTGCTCATCAAGAACTGACAATGCGGTCCAGCCCAATTCATTAAAGCATGCACCGAATCCATCAATTGTCTGTTCTTTTATATTTAACAATATTGTAGCATCGATAACAACAGACTTCGATAATTCTATAAGCTCGGTTTGCTGTTTTACCCATGGAGAATTACTGGTCGTGGTTACCCATTCTACCTGTGAGGCTGCTGTAAATGGCAAAAGAGTTATACAGCCAATTATTGATATTTTACGGAATATACCATGTTTGAATAACATATTATATTTATTTAAAGATTTTAATAATCCCAACTGATAATTAGTCTGTTTATATGATCTGATAATAATAGAATAATATCATAAAATGCATAACATATGAGTTTGTATTTATAATAGTGCCGCTCCTGAATTTATTTGATATCAGGAACGGCAGCTTAAATTTAATAAAGAATTATTTTCATTGTTGTTTAATAGCCAGGATTTTGTGTTAAAGTTGGTACTCCGTCAACCTGACTGTTAATAATAGCTGATTGAGCAAAGGGCAACAGTTCATCTTTACCTCTCTCGAATGCAGCATTTACCAGGTATCTTGTATATTGTTTCTGGAAATCAACATAATCATCAAATTCTTTCTTGATGTATTCTTCACCGAAACGTACTACATCATAAAAACGATGTCCTTCAAGTCCGAGTTCCAGGGTTCTTTCAAACAGGATAGCTGTGAGTGCGTGTTCTGTTGAAGTAAATGTAGGATAAAGACCAATTAAGTAATTAGCTGCAGGGCCAGTCTCTTCTTCATTCTGCACCCAGCCTGCAGTATCCTGCATTCTTGATCTCACCTGGTTAACATAATTTGCGGCTGTTGTCAGGTCATTATCAACTCTTACTGCCAGTTCTGCCGCCCACAGCAAGACATCAGCGAAACGAATTACATGTCCGTTAATTGCGGTAAAGCACAATCCTTCCTGGTTATGGATTCCCTCATACGCTTCATAATAACACCATTTCTTCTGGTGGTACGGCCCACCATAAAGGCCAGTTGCATCGCGTTGCCAGTCTGTTCCGGGGGAGACACCCCAATCAAGAAATGGAATACCACGTCTTCCGACAATCCAATCCAAACGAGGATCAAGAGGTTTGGTTTCAGGAGTAAATGGTTCACTACTCATCAATCCATAATCATTTTTTACAGGATCAGTATCAGTAGCATAATAATCGAGGTAAGGCAATCCATTTACAGGATCAACCCTGAAATGATCAACAAACCACTGACTTGGCGCATAATAGCCCCAACCTCTTCCATATCCCGGACTTGTCGGACGCTGCATGCCGATCCAGATATTTTCAGGATTAAACTGGTTTTCCATAAAAAACCACCCAAAGCCACTAAATGCTAGTGCGTTAACGGTTATTTGAACCTGAAAGACACCCTCTTTGTTATTTTCCTGTTCAGGATCAAAATTATCATGGTAATAAGGCATTAATCTATATTTCTCTCCGGATGATGTAACACCATTATTGATTACATCCTTCACAAGGTTATAAGCAGTGGCGTCATACTTTTTCTGTTCCATAAGTATTTTTACCATATATGCTTTGGCAGCCCATGAATTAACCCTTGCGATTTCTTCCTGGGTTTCCGGCAGATGGTCTATTGCATATTGCATATCGGCTTCAATCTGAGGCCAACAGTTTACGAAGTCACCATTTTCGTCAGTATTTGGTACTCTGACATTAATCCCACAGGTTTCATCTATCCAGGGTATGTTTCCCCAATTCCTTTTTAAAAGGAAATAATAATGAGCACGTAAGAAACGGGCTTCACCCAACTTAGCTTCTTTCTCGCTTTCGGTTAAAGCGTCAACAGTGGGAATAAGTTCAATAATCTGATTACAAAGGCTTATGGCGTTATACCAGAATTGAAATACATTTGGAACAAATCCAACTGTTGATGGTATGTTCCAGTTTGAGAAAGGTTCCCATGAAGCACCGTCACCTGATTCAGTACCAACAAGTGCTTCTCCTCCCCTTATGGAACCCAGTAATGCCGACCATGGTGTTGATGCCATTCCTGCAAAACCACTATTAGTTCCATTTAATTTGCCGTATATTCCGACTAATAAGGCATCTACACCATCCACATCCGATAATGCACTGCCATCATAAGCACCAATTGCCGGTTGTTCAAGAAATTCATCGGAACAGGAGAGTGATATACCTAAAAATAACAGTATTAAAAAGGTTATATAAAATTTTTTTGTTTTCATCTCTATCGTTTTTTAGCTGTTAATTTTATTAAAATCAGAATTCCATATTAATCCCAAACACAAACTGTCTCGGTGTAGGATTCTGAGATCCGACAACACCCATGGCAATATCCTGTCCCTGAAGTGAGGCATCAGGATCAAGTCCTGTGAATGGTTTATTGCCACCTAAAAGAGTAAACAGGTTCTGTAACTGAGTATATACTCTTAGCCGGCTAATATTAATCCTGTCAGTAAGTCTTGAAGGAACCGTATAACCTAATTGCAGAACCTTCATTCTCACATAGGTTATATCTTCCATGAAATAGTCTGTCGGATTAACTTTGGAATCAGCATCGTTAATATCAAGTTTAGGTAACAAGGCATCTGTATTTTCCGGTGTCCATGAATCATAAAGCATACGTCTGCTTCTGTTGAATGTCCAACGATTCATATCCATATCACGACGATATATACTGAAAATCTCTCCTCCCTGATTCCAGAAAATGAATGAATTCAAGTCAAAATTCCTGTATTTTAGGGATAAGTTCAATCCTACCTGGAAATCAGGATGAGGACTTCCGACCATTACCTGGTCAAGTTCATCAATGATTTTATCACCATTCTGATCTTTTATTTTCCATCTTCCGACATCAGGAGTTAGCCAGGTAGTATATTCTGCATTATAGGAGTCCACCTCTTCCTGGGTATTAAAGAATCCCAATATTTCATAGCTCCATATATATGATATAGGATACCCAGCCTCTGTACGTGTAATAACTCCAATATCTGCATCCGAAGCTCCGCTCAGAAATGAATCTTCACTATCCAAGACCCTGTTTACCATATTCTTATAATGGCTAAATGTGACAGTTACTTCATATGAAAGATCAGAGATAATATCTCCTCTTGCTGTCAGATTCGCATCAATCCCTTTGTTTGTCATATCACCAATGTTTACATCAGGCTGACTTGCACTTGAACCTGTATAAGGGGCTTGGTTTTCAACCAGTAAGTCTTTTGTCTCTTTTATATAATATTCAAATCCAAAATCAATCTTACCTTTTAGAATAGTCATATCAAAACCGATATTTGAAGTTATTGTCTTTTCCCAACGTGCATCAGGATTACCTATTGCTGAGATAACAAAACCTGCCTGAAGATTATTCCCTCCGCTTATTGCATACCCTTCATACAGACTTTTCGTATATCGTGTATATTGATTCTGAGGATCCAGTCCTGTTTGATTTCCAATGATACCATAGCTGGCTCTCAACTTCAGATCATCCAGCCAAAGCATATTCGACATAAATGGTTCTTTTGAAATTCTCCAACCAGCACTTACGGCAGGGAAAATACCGTATCTGTTGTTCTTTCCGAATTTTGACGAACCGTCACGCCGAACAGTAGCATTAAACAAATACTTATCAGCAAAAGAGTAGTCTAATCTCCCGAATAAAGAAGCAAGCGACTGTTTGCTGTATGAACCGGTGTTGCCTTGTGTTCCAAGCCCGGTATCAAGCATTATAAAATTTTCGTCATCATTGATATCATAATCCTGCCTGTTACCGGTAAGTGATTCACTATAATCCCTGATTACCTCTGAACCTGCCAACAGCTTTAACACATGCTGCCCAAATGTCTTGGAATAAGTGAGTGTATTGGTCCATGTCCAGGATGTCGATAAAGATGTACTCTGGGAAAATGAACTTATTGAAGTGTTTTCGGCATGTTCATATGTCTGCTGTGTCATATTCCAGGAACTTGAATTTCCGTAAGTAAAACCAAATGAAGTCTTGGCAATAAGACCATTGAGTATTTTAGCTTCGGCAAATATATTTCCAAAAACCTGGGCTGAAGATGACCTGTCAAACCTGTCCCTCCATCTGTTACCTATAGGATTTTGTGCATTACCCATATCCGCAACAGCACCACTGGCAGGATTTCCCATAATATCATATATCGGAAGAAGAGGATTCATATATCTGTTCATCGAGCCACTTCCGCTTCCGGTAGTGGAAGTATATACTACCTGAACATTTTCTCCCAGGGTAATACTTTTGCCGAGATAGAATTCCGAATTACTCCTTAAGGTATAACGATTGAAGTCTTTCCATTTATTTGAAGGATTATCCTGATCGAAATATCTCAAACTTAAGAAGTAATTACCATTTTCCGATCCACCTGATGCACCTAATTGAATGTTGGTAATAGGTGCCGGATTAAACAATTCATCAAACCAGTCAGTATCAGATGATTTGACGATCTGATATGTTTTGAAATCATAAAGTGCCGGATCTGTAACCTCTGCAAAAAGAGCCGGATCCGATGTTTTAAGATCTTCCAGTTGATCTCCTGTATAAGGTCCGGCCTTAAGATATTCCGGTATTCTTGGTGTTGCCCCATCTCCATATTGAGCATGTGCGGGTGTCAAACCTGCTCCTTTGTAGGATCTCCACCAATACTCTCCGTATTCTTCAGCATTCAGCAAATCAGGAAAGTTATTGGGACTTACATAGTTCAATCCTCTATACATATCCAATGTAATTTTAGCTTTACCTGATTTACCTTTCTTCGTGGAGACAATTACAACACCACTTGCGGCACGTGCACCATAAACAGATGCCGCAGCTGCATCTTTCAACACCTGAATGGATTCCACATCATTCGGATTCAGATTATTAAATGTAGTAAAATTCGCTGGGACTCCATCAATTATAAACAATGGATCTGATTGTCCGAATGACCCGAAACCTCTTATTCTTACTTTTGAGGATTCTCCTCCCGGGTCACCGTCTGAAGTAACGAAAATCCCGGCAGCACGGCCTTGTAATTGACCTGAAATAGTAACAGAATTAGTTTGAAGCATTTCTTCTGTATTCACTACAGCTACAGAGCCCAGAATGTCCTTTTTCTTCTCGACAGAATATCCGGTTACTACAACTTCCTCAAGTACCTCAATTTCAGCATTTAATGTAACGTCTAACTGTGTTCTGCCTGAAAGACTGACATTTTCCGTTATATATCCGATAAAAGAAAATGTAAGCACTACATCCGTTGTTGGTACGTCAATAGTATAATTACCATCAACATCAGAAATAGTACCGATTGAAGTTCCTTCTACACGGACATTCACTCCTGCCAAAGGCTCACTTGTGGAGGCATCCGTTATCTTGCCTGTTACTTTTTGTTGTTGAATTAATGTATTGGGGGCAATAAGAATAAGATTATTCTCCATTATTTTATAGGAAATTTCTGACAAAGCAAAAATCCCATCAAGGATTTCTTCAACCTTTTCATCCTTAGCCTCAATGGATACCTGTTTATTAAGGTCGGTGAAATTTTCGTTATAGAAAAAACGAAAATCGGTGACTTGCTCAATCTGATCCAAGACTTCCTTCACAGTCTTATCTGTCATTGTGAATGTTATCTTGGTTTGCTGGGAATAAACCGAAGCCGAAACCTGTAGTATTCCCAAGAAAATCAGGATTGTAGATAATTTCATAATCAGGATTATTTTTTTTATTTTGGAAAATTGTTTCCCAAAATTGTACTTAACAGGAATTTTCATAGATTTGTATTGTTTAAAGGTTAATAATGCTGCCAAGCGGCCCCGAAACCAAATGGCAGTGTTTGAAAATCTCAAGACAGTCACGCTTTGCTATCGCCAAGCGTGACTTTTTTTAACCGGTTTATACCATACACAAAATTTTTTTGGTTAGTAATAAGATTATATTAATGTCTCATTCTATATTAATTTTATTTTTAAATTCTTTATCCTCGTAGAGTATCACTTCTTTGGAATCAATCTGGCATTTTATCGGAGCAGTATAACGAATTGCCTTAAGCACCTGTTCAAGGGATTCGCCCTCAATAATCCCTGTAAAAGCATAATTAAGCAGGCTACTGTCTGCAAAAATGATTTTTACATCATAACGTCGTTCTAACTTAGGGGCCAGTGTATTTAGTTTTTCATTCTTGAATACCCATCTGGAATCTTTCCATGAAGTATATGGTTTGGTATCGGCAACAGTAATAATTTTAATAGGAAGAGATTCAACCTTCCGGGAAGGAAGTACGTTTAAATTCCGGATTTTATCTTTTTCATCGCTAACAACCATATTACCTCCCTGCTTGTGATATACTGCGTTCTGATTTTTATTGAGAATAACAGATTCAAAGTCTTTCTTCTTCTCAGTATCCACCAATGCATCAATACGAAGCTGACCTTCTTCAAGAGTGGTTTCTATTGTTTCTTCATCTTGATATGCCTTTACATTGAATGATGTCCCAAGAGCCGTTACTGCCAGTTCCGAGGTAATCACTCTAAAAGGATAATCAGGACTTTTTACTACAGTAAAATAGGCTTCACCTTCAAGAAATACATCCCGGTTTGTTTTTGCATAATCAACATTATACCTTAACCTTGTGTCTGCATTTAACCAGATTTCAGTCCCATCTGAAAGAGTCAGCATAGACTTAGAACCCAAAGGTGCAGAAGTCTCAATATAATGAGTAACATCAGCAATAGATTTATGGTTTTTAAATATCAGCAGGGATACAATTCCCAGGGAAATAATCAATAATACAATTGCAGCAACTCTTCTGAGAATTGATATACGTAGATGTAATACCTTAGACGGCAATGGCTTCAGATTCCTTTCCTTAACCTTTTTCTTTAAATCTTTTAAAGCTTTTGGAACATCATATTCTTCCCGGGATAAAATACTTGTGCTATACCAGATTTCCCAAAGTTGTTTAAAAAACAGCAGATTTTCTTCACTTGTATTAATCCACTTCAATAATTCATCTGCCTGATCCTGTGTAATCTTTCCATAGAAATAACCGACAAATGCTTCCTGTAATTTTTTTGAAATATTCACGTTATAATCCTGTTTTATATATGACACAAAATATTAGCTGATAGTATTACGAGGGAAAAGGAAAATTGAATACTATTCTTATAAATAGCAATAAATATGTGAAAGTAATAAATTAATATTATAATTACCTGATCTAAACTGAAGGCCGCAGATTAGACTATAAGATCTGTAAAATAGCTTATAAGAATTCCTCTAACGATTTTCTAATTTTTGCCAGTGCCCTGCATATCTGTACCTTAACAGTATTTTCCGAAATGTTAAGTTTTTGAGCAATTTCGTGATAAGATAAATTATCTCCACGACTCATTTTAAAAATTTTCCTGCATTCTTCAGGCAGCTTTTCAACAGACTGCTCAATTTTTTCCTCGAGCTCGTTGGCCATGAGAATACCGGAATAATCTTCTATAGTAAGTTGAGGATTCAAAGATTCTAATTCTTCAATTGTCTCCAAATTGAGATCCTGAAAACTCCTGTGTTGTCGGGAAAGATAATTTAAACAGGTATTATGAACACTTCGGAGCAAATATCCATTTAAAGATTTTTTAGCAGATAATACATCCGGTTGTTCCCATATTTTTACAAATATATTCGAAACCAGATCTTCTGCTATATCCTTTGAATGAACAATACTTTTGGCATATTTACACAGTATGGGATAATAATTATTAAAAAGTATTTCAAAAGCCTGGTAATCTCCTTTTCGTACAGCTTCAATCAAATATTTATCTGTTGTATTCAATAGTTTTTTTCAAGCGAGCTGTCTAAAGTAAAAAAAGTAACCTCTCCAATATTTTCAATATTTTTTCCAACATTTTGTAATTAGTCTTTACAAAATTACTAAAATTCACAAGAAACTGTATGCATGTCGATTTTACCGTGATCCCGGGGCGACTGTTCGCTACACACAGGCAGACACACATCCTGCTCACGAGCTCGCTCTCTTCGTTCGCTCGGTTCGAACGCTCTTACCCTTCTCGTTCTTGTCGCCCCTTGTTACCTCATACATTTTATTAACTGCCATAACGAGAAAAACGGCAAATTATGCCGTTTCTGTTTCGTGATCCCGGGGCGACTCGAACGCCCAACCAACAGAACCGGAATCTGTCATTCTATCCATTGAACTACGGGACCTTATTCCAGCAAAATTAAATCCAATGAACGGGTTTTACAACAAATTGCCAAAGATTTCCTATTTTCGCAAACCGAATAACCGGCAACCGGTTGTTTGAGGTTCCCGGCAACAGGCTGAAGAAAACAAAACCAAAATATGGAGTACAATTTTGCAGAGATAGAGAAGAAATGGCAAAAATACTGGAAGGAGAACAAGATTTTCAAGACTCCTGAAGATTTAACCAATCCAAAGAAATGTTATGTTCTGGATATGTTTCCTTATCCTTCAGGAGCAGGTCTTCATGTAGGTCATCCTGAAGGTTATACAGCTACTGATATATACAGCAGGTATAAAAGGATGAAAGGTTTCAATGTTCTTCATCCAATGGGGTGGGATGCTTTCGGATTACCTGCAGAACAGTATGCCATTCAAACAGGAACACATCCTTCAATAACTACAAAAAAGAATTGTGATACTTTCAGACGACAGATTAAAGAGCTGGGACTGAGTTACGACTGGGAAAAGGAAATAAATACAACCGATCCTCAATATTTCAAATGGACACAATGGATCTTTATCCAATTATACAATACCTGGTTCGATGAGTATATCCAGAAAGGAAGACACATTTCTGAACTTACCATTCCTGAAGAGATTAAAAAGCTCGGCAAAAAAGAAATTCAGAATTATATTTCTTCCAAACGACTTGCATATTATGAGGATGCCCAGGTATGGTGGTGCCCTGATTGCCGCATAGTATGTGCAAATGAGGAGGTTCTATATGATGGATCACACGAGAAATGCGGAAACAGGGTGGAAAAGAAAAACCTTAAGCAGTGGCTGCTCAGGATCCCCCTCTATGCTGAAAGACTGCTAGCAGGTTTTGAAAAACTTGACTGGCCTGAAGGTATCAAGGAAATGCAACGTAACTGGATCGGGAGATCAACAGGTGCAGAAGTTGATTTTACCATTGACGGACTGAATGAAAAAATGACAGTATTTACCACACGACCAGATACTTTATTCGGTGCAACATATATGGTAATAGCCCCTGAGTATCATCTGATACATGAAATAACAACAGATGAACACAAGGGAGAGGTTAATAAATATATACAAGCTGCTTCGTTAAAATCAGATCTCGATCGTACTGACCTGGCCAAGGAAAAAACCGGTGTTTTTACAGGAAGATATGCCGTTAACCCGGTAAATAATAATAAGATACCTATATGGGTTGCTGATTATGTTCTTACCGGTTACGGTACCGGTGCAATTATGGCTGTTCCGGCTCATGACACTCGCGACTTCGAATTTGCCAACAAATTTAAGCTCCCTATTGTATGCATACAGGATCCTTCCGTACAGGATGATGACCAGAGAAAAAGAATAATTAACGGTAAAGAGTGCTGGACAGAAGATGGAAAATATATCAATTCAGGTAATACTATAACAGGAATTGATATAAACGGTCTCAACAAAGAACCAGGTATTGAAAAGATCACCAGGTGGCTTGAATCAAAAAACCTCGGTAAAGCAAAAGTCAACTTTAAACTTCGCGACTGGTTATTCAGTCGCCAGAGGTACTGGGGAGAACCATTCCCTGTAATCCACTGGGAGGATGATGAGATAACCGTTCTTGACGAAAAAGAGCTGCCACTTGAACTTCCGGAACTTGAGAAATACCTGCCCAGTGAAACAGGTGAATCACCTCTGGCAAATGCAAAAGATTGGCTTAATATAACAGATAAATCGGGACGGAAAGGAAGAAGAGAAACAAATACAATGCCTCAATGGGCCGGATCATGCTGGTATTATCTGCGCTTCATTGACCCATCGAACAAAGAGAAGATATTTGACCCTGAAAAAGAGAAATACTGGATGCCTGTCGATCTATATATAGGAGGAGCCGAGCATGCCGTTCTCCACCTGCTTTACAGCCGCTTCTGGCATAAAGTGTTGTATGACCTTGGTATAGTATCAACTGACGAACCTTATCTTCGTCTATTCAACCAGGGGATGATTCTGGCTTATGCTTATAAAAACAAGGCAGGGGTAAAAATTTCAGCTGATATGGTTGAAGAGAAAGATGGAAAATTCTTCCATAGAGAAACAGGTGAAGAGCTGAATCAAATAGTGGCAAAAATGTCAAAGTCGCTTAAAAATGTCATTAATCCCGATGATGTAATTGCTAAATACGGAGCTGACTCTCTAAGATTGTATGAGATGTTTATGGGCCCTCTCGATATAATTAAACCATGGGATGATAAAGGGGTGAAAGGTGTTTTTAATTTCCTTGGAAGAACTTACAGGTTTTTCTCAAACCCTGAAAATATAACCACAGGAAAAGAAGATGAAGAAGTTTTAAGGGGACTCCATCAGGCTATCCGTAAGGTTGAAGGAGATATTGAGAGCCTAAGGTTCAATACTGCAATATCTGCTATGATGATCTTCCTGAATGTTGCAACTAAAAAAGGGCAGGTAACAAAAGATACTGCATGTAAATTTGTGAAAATCTTATCACCTTTTGCACCTCACATTGCTGAGGAGTTATGGAGCCTGTTAGGCAAAGAGGAAATTCTTGCATTTGAAGAGTGGCCCAAAGTGAATGAGGAGTTACTTAAAGAAGATGTAGTTGAATATCCGGTTTCATTTAACGGAAAACTTCGGTTCAGGAT
>CAZTXH010000025.1:0-1913 GCA_964617415.1 uncultured Rikenellaceae bacterium
CCGTGCGAACGAAGTGAGTAACGGGGGTACAAGTTTACTAAGTATTTGAAATTGAGTCATGATGCAGGGATTTCAAAAAGAGCACCTGTGACAGCTTCCCATTCTACGGGACAAGTCGTCCCGTACAGCGGGAAACCTATTAATTTTATTGACCGTGTTATGGGGCTGTGCTTTTTTATTTATTAGCCGGACTTAATACTGTATATTTAAAGAAATACAAGTTATCATTAAGTTCTACCCATGCAGGTACCTCATTTATTTTGGTGTTGACGACATCAATTATTTCAAGATTTTTACAAAGACTCAAGCTGGGAAGTTCAGCGAGGTTATTATTGCCGGATAAGTATAATTGTTCTAAGTTTTCACAAAATGATAATTTAGAATTCAGTTCTAACAGATTGTTGTTACGAACAGATAGGACTTTCAGATTCTTAAGATTACCGATCCATGAAGGTAGTTTTGTCAGGTTATTGTCGTCAAGTATTAAGATTTCAACCTCAGAATTTGAGACTAAAACAGGAACTTCTGAAAGATTTTGAAAGCTCAGATCAATTATTTTTTGAGTTTTAAAAGGAACTCTTCGACCTTCGAACACAACTACTTTACTGGTTTCTTGTGCCTTCACTAGAAGGCTGGTTAATAGAATCAGAATTACAGAATGATAAAGTTTTAGCATATGTACTTTGTTAAAAGTTGTCTGAGAAAATTATAGCCATGGTATTACAGTGTGTTCAGCATGCCCCATAACGGCCCGCTAATAAAACAAGTTACCGGCGCCGCTTTAGCGGCGCATGGTACGTTATTTGCCCATCGGAAGGCTGTTGGTGGTGGCATGTGCGGAGATGGAAATATGCAAATACCGTGACATAGGTAATTTGTTTTATTATGCGTGTTATAAGTAATAAAATTACTTTTATCTATTCAAATATGTTAGATAAAAGTTTGATTTTTACTGATTTTGTTTTTTTCATCTGCACCTTTCAATTTCCAATCCTCTATAGCTCCGCCACGTCAGTCACATCAATATTACTGATACATCTAATACTACACATAAATCTGATGTTTACTCTGTGACTGACAGACGTCTCCCTTTCTATTACTGATAAACCCTGATATAATCAATAATCATATGTTGCGGAAAAACTGTTGTCTCATCAGGATTTCCCGGCCAGTTGCCTCCTACAGCCACATTGAAAATGAAAAATTGCGGGAAATTGATGGGAAAGCCGCTTATCGAAGAAATATTCAGGTTATAGTACTGGTAACCATCAACCAGCCATCTGAGATTATTTGGTGTCCAGATAAATGTGAAAATATGGAAGTCTGAATTAAAGGTACTACTACTAATACTAAGAGAATAACTAGTTCCCCTGTGTATATAGCCATTTACATCCCAGTGAATATTACCATAGACTACAGAAGGTTGATGTCCGAGATATTCCATAATGTCAATCTCCCCGCATTTAGCCCATCCAACTGTTGAATAGTTGCTACCAAGCATCCACAGTGCAGGCCATATACCCTGACCTATAGGCAATTTCGCACGTATATCCACCCTCATCCAGGTAAATTCCTTTTTACCCTGGGTGGTTATTCTCCCGGATGTATAATAAGAGGTGGATGGATTAAGTGCTGTTATATGCAGATACCCACTGTCAATATGAACATTCTCTTCTGAATCATTATAAGTTTGAAGTTCATTATTACCCCAACCGCCTGCACCTTCTTCGTAATTCCAGTATTCAGTATTAAGAGGTCCGTTTTCAAACTCATCATTCCATACAAGTGTAGTATAGTCAACATTTATAATCTTTATCCTTATTGACTGCCTGCCCATCACACAATTAACCGGATTGCTGAAATTAAGCTTAAAGTATACATCCTGTTTTACAGATGTATCGGCAATTATCTCA
>CAZTXH010000025.1:1923-12531 GCA_964617415.1 uncultured Rikenellaceae bacterium
GGATTAAAGACTAATTTACCTGCTGATACTGAAACATAATCTCTGCCGGCAACAGCCGTACTGTCTGATGTTGAATACTCAAAACTTGCTTCCTGTTTGGATACTTCTGACAGGGTTACTGAAATACTTATTGCTGATCCTGAGATATCTTCTGCAACAGTAAATTCCGGGCTATTTATTACAATATCAGGAGAAATATTATCTTTTTTGCAGGAATAAAAAAACACCAGTAATAACAATCCTGTACCGAGACAGATATTTATCATTTTCATGGTTATTTACTAAATCATTTACATGGTAAAATAATTAATTCTTTTCACATAAATACCATTTATCATTTTTATGTTCATGTTTGATGATATATTCCTTTCCTCCGGTTGTTAACACCTTAAAATAATCTGAAACAGGCCACTTTGCATTATTATCCCCCTGGTACCATCTGTCGGTAATATCACTTATTTCAAGCCTTTCATTGTCCAAAGTAAAATATTTAGGATATTCATCGGCTTTATAACCTGAATGACACTCTACATGTATGGGAATTAAATTCATCAATTCTTAATTATATCTGTTACCAGAGAAACAAGCATACATTATCAAGAGAGCCGATATCAGGACCAACGATATATTCACCTCTTATTCTCAGACCTGTAAGCTGGGATAACACATCTGCCAGATCTTCTTCAGTAGCCGGAGGACCAGAGGCTTCATTCTTCTTCCATCCGGCTTCTGCGGATAAATCAATTGAATAAGATGTCCATATTGTATCAGGATGAGAAGGGAAAGTATATACAAGGATAATATCCCCGCTTTCCAGGATAACATCCGGTGCATCGAACTGATTACTTAGGTCGGATTGTATAAGGTCGAAACATAGTTTCTTATTCAAAGCTTTATCCTTCGATCCGAGATATTTTTCAGGAGCATTCCAATACCAGATTCCACCTGTTGTTTCATCTGTTGCAGACAGGAATCCCCCCGGATTACCTCCTAAAGGATTATAATCAGGTTGAGCCGATTGGTTCTGAACATCGCCTGTTACCTGCCATCCCTCGTCATCCTTTTCAAAGTAACTGCATATATTTTTCTGCCTGCATGTGAATAAAAGTAATATCAGAATAAGAATAATGACCAGGGCAATGATAAAATAAACATTCTTTCTTTTCATTTCATTAAAATAATAATTTAAATAGTGAATAATTGTATTGATTTTAACAAAGTTATGAAACGCTATGGTATAAGACAATTTTTATTAGATCAATAATTAAATAATGTTAAACACTTCAATCATATCTCTAAATATCTTATCTTTATATCGTCTATTTGTGATTATCTTATAACAATTTAAATCTGTATGAATACCGTACAGGCTGAACTTTATAAACTGAAATTATTTTATTATAAACTAACTTATTAAAAGATAGACTTATGGAGAAGATTAAAACAAAAAGAAGAATTTCTCTTTTGAATTACCTTGGGAGCAAAATAATCATTGCTGCACTCCTGATAGTGCCAACGGTTTATTCCTGTACCAATGCTCCCAAAGAGAAAGGATCAAATTTTGGTGGTGTACAGATTGGTGCCATCACCTATAGCTGGCGCTCTATGCCCGGAGGTATCGAGAATATCATAAAATATTGCAAAGAGACCGGTATTACCTCCGTCGAGCTGATGAGTAGTGATCTTGAAGAGTACCTGGGTGCGCCTGAAAATCCCATGATGAATATGTTCAGGAGGCCTCCTGCAGCACAACCTGCAACTGAGACACCTCCACCTCCACCGCCACCGCCTGCTCCCACAGAAGCTGCAGCTCCTGGTCCCGGGGCTCAAGCTGCAGAAACTCAACAACAAGCCCCTCCTCAGAGACGCAGGAGATTCGAAATGACTGAGGAAATGAGAGCACAGATAGAAGAATATAACCAGAAAATAAAAGAATGGAGACTCTCAGTTCCGATGTCAAAATTCGAAGAAGTACGTAAAATGTTTGATGACGAAGGCATCAGCATTCATATAGTTAAGTTTTCTCCTGCAAGCTGGTCGGACGAAGAAATAGACTATGCATTTGAAGCTGCCAAAGCAATGGGTGCAGAAGGTGTGACAGAAGAATTAGATGAAGAGGCAGTGAAAAGACTTGCTCCTTTTGCCGAAAAGCATGGAATGTACGCAATATTCCATAATCATATGCAGTTTGCGGAAGAAGGATTCAGCTATGACAACTTCATCGATATCTCACCTGCCGTAATGTTTAATTTTGACGCAGGTCATTTCTTCGGATCAACAGGAATTCATCCCAATGAGATCATAGAAAAATATCACGACAGGATATTCAGCGTTCACCTCAAGGATAAAACAGGGCCCGAAACTGATCCTTCCAATGAAAACCAGGTATGGGGACAGGGAGAGGCACCTATCGAGGATATCCTCCTGCTCATACAGGAGAATGAGTGGCCTATATATTGTGACATCGAGCTTGAATACCCGATCAAACCATGGTCAGATGCAGTTAAGGAGGTTAAAACCTGTGTGAACTATGCAAGACAGATACTAATTTGACATAATTCTACACCTATAACACTGACTACTTACCGATTATTTGATTTTAAAGCGGGTGTCTCAAAGGTAATTTTCAGACTTTTGAGACACTCGCTTTTTTGTATGTCCGGAGATAAAAAATCATTTCTCCTTTATAAGAACTGATGAAAGAATTGATATAACAAGTATTGCAACTATAATTGTAAGGGATATTAGAATCGGGATCTCGAAATGGAAGAAAGAAGCAAGCATCTTTACACCTACAAAAGTCAGAACAAAAGCAAGTCCTGTTTTAAGATACCGGAAATATCCCATTATACCTGCAACCGCAAAATAAAGTGATCTTAAACCAAGTATTGCAAAAATATTTGAAGTATAAACTATGAACGTTTTCTGGCTGATAGCCAGAATAGCCGGAATGGAATCAACTGCAAAAATAAGATCGGATGATTCTATTACTACCAAAACCAAAAATAACGGAGTAGCATAAGTCCTTCCATTTTGTTTTATAAAAAATCTGCTTCCGTGTAACTCATCGGATACGGGTAAGAACTTCCTGAAGAACTTTACAATCGGATTCTTTTCAGGATCAACATGTACTTCCTTATGGTATAACATTCTTATACCCGTAAATACAAGGAATAAACCAAACAAAATCACTATCCAGTGGAATGTGTTTATAAGAGCAACTCCGGTAAAAATGAATATTCCCCTCATAATCAAGGCTCCTAAAATACCCCAGAATAGTATTTTATGCTGATACTCTTCCTTTACTGCAAAATAGCTGAATATCAGTATAAAAACGAAAATATTATCAACACTTAAGGAATATTCGATTACATAACCTGTAAGGTATTCAAGAGCTCTTGTCCTCCCAAATTCAAAAAGTACAAATAAACCAAACAACATGGCCAATAATATCCATGTCATACTCCATAAAAGTGCCTCTTTTAAGGGTATCTTATGTACCTTTCTATTGAAAATGCCAAGATCAAGTGCAAGTATCAGGAAAATAAAAACATGAAAACCTATCCAGAAAAATATACTGACCTCCATAATAATATGGCAAATTAGTGAGTAAACTTAAGAAAAAATGGTTCCTGCAACAAAATCTGCTATTGAAATTACCGGGAACTTATATCGAAAAAGGTCTGAACAGCTTTCTTGTATTTACTGTCAATATCAGGTATTCCATTCCCATTTATGTCTTCCATGGATGTCAGGTATTCAACCATGGCCAGCCATTCCTTACCTTCCTGAATACCCTCTTTGTTCTCATCAATATCAATCACTGTGTTCTTCATATCTCTAATGGGATTACCAGAAGCATCTTTCGGGACAATATTAATAAGTCCAAAGCTCATTTTCTTTAAAATGACAATAAATTCTAACAAATAAGAATTTGCAGTAATAGAATACAATTCTTCACTTTTCTTTGCAACACTCACCTTTTTAGTATTTCCATCCTCTGAAATAATCTCTATTTCCTTTATCTTTCTGAACATACCTTTTCCCGGATCTAAATCAACCTTCATACCGGAATAGTAGCAATAATAAGATGGTTTGGATTTCTGAGCAACCTGGAGTATTTCCAGGATACTTTTCATTTCTTTCCCGGTAATATATATCCTGGATAAGGGGTATCCAGGCACATTATCCTGCCCTTCTCCCATCGACATAATATTGAAAATGTCAGTAGCTGTCTGGTATCCTGGAACAATCATATCACGGATAACACCGACAGCAACCATACTTATATCAGTACCTCTTTCTGAATGGTTATTGATATAGCTATATATAGCATCAGCGACAAGAGAGCCCAGGTTACTGTTCTTTATATCTCCATGTTCATCGCAAATAAGCACAAAGCCGGATTCGACGAGGGGCTCATCATATTTTATCTTCATTGGTTCGAGTATCTCCTGTGAAACAGCCTGCTTTTGTTTTTCAATAAGGATATTGATTGAGGCATCTCCCATGATTTTATCATCAACGGGAATCAGTGAGTAATCTATAAATTGAACATTACCATCATTATATGAAAGGGATAATTTCCCGACGAATTTCCCGTATGCACCAGCCTGAACAACAGGAGTGCCATTTACAAAAATTGGTTTATCCAGCCTGGTATGTGTATGCCCGCTTATTACCGTATTTATACCTTTAACTTTTCGTGCCAGTTTGACATCTTCCCCTGTCCATTTTCCCGATTCGTCTATCGTTACACCTGAATGTGACAGGCAAATAATTATATCGCATTCAGCATCCTGAAGTGCCTTTACCATTTTCTTTGCAGTACGTATCTGGTTTGAAAAAGTAACAGGAGGTGCAAATGCTGCATCTTCATCAGCCACTTTCCCAAGAAGTGCAAAAAAGCCTATTTTTAATCCGTCTTTTTCAATTACATGTGTCCTTCCAATAATATTTGAGTTAAATAATTCTTCAAGTCTGTCGTCACCCGGATCTTTATTATCGAAGACAGCGTTGCTCAGAAGCAGTGGTGGTATATCTCCTCCCTGAAGGCCTGAATTCACAATATCTGCAAGTTTATCCGGGCCGTAATCAAACTCATGGTTCCCTATACAAACTGCATCATAACCAACCTTTTTCATTAGTTGTAGTTGAAAACCGGTCTTGGTTTCAAGTCCCTGGAAAAGAGTACCCATGAGAAAGTCTCCTCCATCAAGAATAAGTGTTATTCCGTCGTTCTTCTCTTTTTCATCCCTGAGGATGGCTGCAATACGTGCAAATCCTCCAACAGTATTATCATCATTAATGGTCAGAGGTGAATACGCTGATTCGGGGGCATAACCCATAAGCCGTGAATGGAGATCATTAGTATGCAGAATCACTATTTTCTTTTCATTCCGGGCATTAAGAGATACTATAAAAAGCAGGGAAAACAGAATTGCGAAAGTCTTCTTTATACTCATTTGTGTAGTTTCTTATTGGATATAAATATAAAAATTAAATTACCTCTGCTACAACGAATGTACTACCCCCGATAAAGATCAAATCGGACCGGGCAGCCTTTTTCTTTGCTGCCCTCAGTGCCTTCCTTACAGAAGAATAGCTGTTCCCGGTAAGTCTAAATTTCCTTGCCTGCAATTCAAGGATTTTTTCATCAAGGGCCCTGGGTACCGAAGCTCTGGTAAAATAGTATCTGGCTCCCGGAGGAAAAAGAGGTAGTATTGAACCTGTATCCTTATCATTAACAAATCCTATTACAATATGTAATCCGGTATTGGGAATAGCATTGATCTGACGAAGAACATATTCCAATCCCTCCTTATTATGCGCAGTATCGCAAATGATCAAAGGGTCAGTATTCAAAATCTGCCAACGTCCTTTAATTCCTGTATTGATTACAATATTTTTTAATCCCGTCAAAACAGAGCTTTCGGAAATATCAAATGTTCTTTTTAAAATACTGATTGTTTGAAAGAGAGTCTGGATGTTCTTAAACTGGTAATCGCCTCCTAATGGAATTGTCCCGGATATTTCTTTCCCGATTGAGAGATCATTTATTTTAAACTGTCGTTCCCTGAAACAGTCTGAGTATTCATCCAGATTACATTCGTAATTATTATCAGCAAAACTTATCTCTGATCCTGAATCAGCAGCCCTGGAAACAAATATATCTTTTATATCATTTTTTGTTTCGCCAATGATCACGGGAATATTCTTTTTTATTATTCCTGCTTTTTCAATTGCAATTTCTCTTAATGTGGTACCCAGAAAATCCATATGATCATACCCGATATTAGTAATTACCGAGAGAATGGGATTAATTATATTTGTAGAATCAAGCCTCCCTCCCATCCCGGTTTCAATTACGGCCACCTCAACATTTTCCCGGGCGAAATAATCAAAAGCCATGGCAACAGTCATTTCAAAGAAAGAAGGACCTGCTTTTTGAATTATAGCCTCGTTATCCTTTACAAAAGATGTTACCTCTTTCCCGGGTATCATTTTACCATTTACCCTTATTCTCTCCCGGAAATCCTTAAGATGCGGAGATGTATAGAGCCCTGTTCTATATCCTGCTTCCTGTAAAACAGAAGCGATCATATGTGATACCGAACCCTTACCGTTAGTGCCTGCAACATGTATAGTTTGATATTTTGAATGAGGATGATTCAAATGATCATCCAGTATAAGTGTATTTGACAAATTGTCTTTATATGCAGGTTTCCCTATACGATGGTAAGCCGGAAGCTGAGAATACAGGAATTTTATTGTTTTGCGATAATTCATCGGATCAGTTCATCAGCTTAAAATATTGTGGAATCAAAATTAACATACTTTCAACATGCTTACCAATTAATTCTATATTTTCGCTATTTTTGCATTCAGTACAAGCATGAGCAACTAATTGTATTTTATTGGTTATAAAGGACATAAACATGGCAAAAAAAACAAACAAGAAGTTATTTATTATAGATACCAATGTACTTCTTCATGATTATAAATGCATTTATAATTTTGAAGAGAATGATGTGATAATTCCTATTGTCGTTCTTGAGGAGCTGGATAAATTCAAGAGAGGTAATGACTTAATTAATTTCCATGCGAGGGAATTCACCCGAGAGCTTGATAAACTATCAGGTGATATGTTATTGACAGCAAATATTCCTCTTGGAAAAAATCGTGGTAATCTTCATATTGAAACAGGAAAGGACTTTTCAGAAAAGGTGAATGAATCATTTCCTGAAAGAACATCTGATCACAGGATACTGGCTATTGCAGAATATGTATGTAATGCAAATAAGAATAAAACTGTTGTACTCATAACGAAGGATATAAATCTCCGCATGAAGGCTAAGTCGCTGGGAATCATGGCACAGGACTACCAGAACGACAAAGTAGCAAATATTGATGACCTATATAAAGGTATCAAGGTAATTGAAGGAATTGACCAGGAATTGATAAACAAGCTTTATGAGTTTCCGGAAGGCATTCCCTCAGATGAGTTCAATTTTAAACCTGGAATCAACGGCCACCAGTTTTACATAATGAAAAATAACGGGGCAAGTGCATTGGCTCATTATAATCCTGCTAAAAAGTTATTTAACAGGGTAATAAAACAGACAACCTATGGTATTGATCCAAGAAATGCTGAACAAACCTTTGCATTGGAAGCCCTTTCCAATCCTGGCATTCAGCTTGTCTCACTTACGGGAAAAGCAGGAACAGGGAAAACACTACTGGCTCTTGCAGCTGCTCTTGCCCAACATAAGAGATACAAACAAATATTTCTAGCCCGACCTATCGTTCCACTGGCTAACCGTGACCTGGGTTTTCTTCCAGGTGATATCAAGGAAAAGATGGATCCTTATATGCAACCACTTTATGACAACCTCACTGTCATAAAACATAAATTCAGTCACCAAAGCCCGGAATTTATGCGTATTAACGATATGATGAAAGAAGAGAAACTTGTTATTACTCCACTTGCTTACATTAGAGGTAGAAGTCTTTCCAGTATATTTTTTATTGTTGATGAAGCACAAAATCTGACTCCACATGAGATAAAGACTATCATTACCCGTGCCGGAGAAGATACAAAAATGGTATTCACCGGAGATATAGAACAAATTGACTCTCCATATCTCGATACTGCTTCAAACGGATTGAGCTATCTTTCAGATAAAATGAAAAACCAGGATATTTTCGCTCATGTAAATCTTGTTAAGGGAGAACGCAGCTTCCTGGCAGAACTTGCAAGTAAATTATTGTAATTATAAATTCCAATTTAAAACATAATTCATTATGAAAAGTAAATCAGTCTCTGTCATTATATCAATAACGCTATTACTGGCAATTGTGCCTTTGACCTCATGCAATCAATCGAAATCTGTAAAGGAAGAGAGCAATAAAACAGATATAGTTTATCTTTTTAATAGTACGGATCTGACCAATTGGGTCTTTCATCTGAAAGATGCTTCTGTTGATCCGGCCGAAGTGTTTTCTGTAAGTAATGGTATTATTCATATTTCAGGCGAACCATATGGTTATATGCGTACAAAAGACTCATATTCCAATTATTATCTTCATCTTGAATATCGCTGGCCTGTTGAAGCAACTAACAGTGGTATTTTTATCCACACACAACTACCCGATACAATATGGCCACAATGTATTGAATGTCAGCTGGCAGCCGGAAATGCCGGTGATTTTATCTGCATGAGCGGCACTGATATGAACGAACGAAAGGATAAAACCAACATAGTATTGAAAAAACAGGAGCCCTCCTCCGAAAAGCCTGTGGGCGAATGGAATATCATGGAGATATCCTGTAAAGCAGATACTATCGATGTATTTGTTAACGGAGTATTTCAGAACAAAGGAACAGGAGTTACACTAAATAAAGGCCATATATGCCTGCAAAGCGAAGGCAAGGATATTGAATTTAAAAATGTCTATCTGACAAGTCTTGGGAAATAAGCTGACAAAAAAAAAGATTGCCTTTCATACACTTGGCTGTAAGCTGAATTTTACTGAGACATCAGCTATAGCAAGATTGTTTCCTGAAGAAGAGTTCAAAAGAGTCCCGCCAACACAAAAAGCTGATATATATATCATTAATACATGTACTGTTACTGATGCAGCTGATAAAAAAAGTCGCCAGGCAGTAAAAAAATTTATTAACAGATCACCAGATGCATTTATTGCAGTCGTAGGATGCTATGTCCAGATCAAACCACAGGAGATATCATCAATACCCGGTGTGGATCTTGTCCTGGGATCCAATGAGAAATTTGATATTTCATATTACCTGTCAGGCTTGAAAAAACGAAATAAACCTGAAATACATTCCTCTGCCCTCTCTCAAACAGACCCATTCATAAATGCGTATTCTGCGGGCGACAGAACACGCTCATTTTTAAAAATACAGGACGGGTGTGACTACGGATGTTCCTATTGTACGGTTCCTTTGGCAAGAGGCCACAGCAGGAATCCTGACATAGCAACCCTGGTGAATGAAGCTTCAATAATAGCAGACAAAGGTATTAAAGAGCTTGTACTGACAGGAGTTAACATAGGCGATTTCGGCAAATCTACAGGCAACACATTCAAGGAACTCATAGAAGAACTGGTTATAATACCCGGTATTGAAAGGATAAGATTATCTTCGATAGAACCTAATCTTCTATCTGATGAAATTATTGAGCTGGTTCAACTTAACGAAAAACTACTCCCTCATTTTCATATCCCACTACAAAGCGGATGCAATAAGATCCTTGGACTAATGAGAAGAAGATATAATAGAGAACTCTTTGCCAACAGGATTAAAATGATAAAAGAAAAAATTCCTCTGGCAGGTATCGGAGCTGATATAATAACCGGTTTCCCTGGAGAAACAGATGGCGATTTTGAAGATACATATTCATTTGTTGAAAAACTACCTGTCTCCTATCTGCATATATTTACATTCTCAGAAAGACCCGGAACTGAAACTGCCGGATTCCCTGATAAAGTGAAAAATGAAGAGAAGGACAAGAGAACCAGGAAATTAATTTCACTTTCTGAATTAAAACATAATCACTTCATGAATATTAATATCGGGGAAACAGCAGAAGTCCTTTTTGAAAAAACACGACGTATGGGAATGATAAGTGGTTTTACCGGTAATTATCTAAGAGTTGAATATCCATGGCAGCCCGGACTGGCCGGAGAAATAAAAAAAGTAAGGATGAAAGAAATATCACCTTCAGGAAAAATGATTATTGAATTAATTAAATGATAAATGATTGACTACAAAAATATTTGTATTGAGACAGCGGACGCAATTCATGAAACAGGTAGTTTCATTGATAAGGAATTGTTACATTTTGATAAAGGGAAGACAGAAAGCAAAGGCTTAAATGATTTTGTCAGCTATGTCGATAAAAGAGCTGAAGAGATGCTGGTTGAAAGACTTGGATCGATCCTGCCTGAAGCAGGATTCATTACTGAAGAGGGTACCTCCTCAAAAAAGGGCGAAAAATATTGCTGGGTGATCGATCCGCTTGACGGCACCACAAATTTCCTGCATGGTCTGCATCCTTTTGCAATCAGTGTAGCCCTTATGGA